>DATERQ010000022.1:0-7811 GCA_035271345.1 bacterium
GGAGGACTATAGTGCCAAATATGCGTTGGCCGAGCTCCTGCGGAAAAAGGGTGACCTGGATGAGGCTTTGCAATTATTAAACCAATTGCCGGCGGACATAAGAAAACAGGTGCCGGTGCTAAACTCCCAAGCGCAGATTTATTGGAATCAAAATAAACCGGAGTTGGCTTTAGCCGTGTTAGAGCTGGGACCCTGGCGGCAACAAAAAGCCATGGATCAGGCAACCATGGACTACCGCTATCTCATGGCCCAGGTACTGCTGACTCTAGGTAAGGACAAACGTGCCCTAACCCAACTGCGTCGTATTTTTGCTCAAAACCCCGATTACAAAGATGTGGCTTCATTGATTACCCAGTTAACCGGGAATTAGAAGCGACCATTTATGATATTGGCGGAGGTGGGAAAGGAGAATTTTATTTTATGCTTTTTGCACCAGAATGTGAACCGTGTATAAAAAGACAAATTCAAGAAGCAATAGAGTTGTTGAAGGCAGATCAGAAGCTGGCGGCCACAATAACCAAAAAAACTGACGAATTGTTCACCCGTCTGGATGAATTCAGCCATGGACTTGAGTTTGCCGCCGCTGCCCATGAACTCGTAGCGCAACTGGCTGGTAACGCTGACGTCTATAAAGAAATGAAAACTGATTCCACCAAACGGGCTTTGGCCCTTTATCCGAAAGTAAAAAAGGCAGTCCAAAAGCAACAGAATCCGCTGCTGGCAGCCCTCAAAGTAGCAGCCGCCGGCAATATCATTGACGCTGGGGCCCTGGGCCTTAATATACCAGTGGAACAGGCTCTTCGGGCAGCAGTGACAGAACCCTTTGGCCGCGATGACAGTGCCTTACTAATCGAGGAATTAAACGAAGCCAAAACCATTCTCATTATCGGCGATAACGCCGGCGAAACGGTATTTGACCGCTTGTTGCTGGAGATGATCCTACAACAGTTGGGGCCGAAGGAAACCTATTATGCGGTTAGGTCGGGTCCCATTATTAACGATGCCACCGCCGAAGATGCAAAGGCGGCCGGGCTTGATCAGGTGGCCACCATATTTGACTTCGGTGCTGTTTTACCGGGGATGGTCTTTCACCGTACCAGCCCCGAATTCCAACGGCTATTTTCCATCGCCGATGTGGTTATCAGCAAAGGACAGGGAAATTTTGAAGGCCAGGCCGGTATGAGCCAGAGGCCGGTCTATTACCTGCTTAGGGCAAAATGTGGCCCCAACGCCCGGGCCCTAAAGGTAGAACCGGGGACGCAGGTTTTAGTTCGATTGCCAGCTAAAAAATAAAAGCCATCTCGACTGCACTTAGCTTTCAGTGCTCAAGATGGCGAAAAGAGAATTAGCCACATTCCCGAAGGGGTAAAGGAGATCGAAAAAGGATTGGCCGAAATTGGTGCCGGCCAAGGTGTGGCGGCTGAAGAGGTGTGGGGAAACTAGGGTAGTGTATCATAAGGGATTTTAAACTCGCGAAAACCGGCGGCATAACAGGCAAGGTCGTAGGGGTGGAAGAAAATCACAACGTTATCTTCTTCAAGGTGGAAAGGAAACTCGCCGGTCCAACCGTCCACTGTTTCCACCGCTTCGGGAAAGTAGGTGTCCGGATCAGCGGCTATGGCCGCTTTAATTTCGGTTTTGATATCGGCCACATAATTATCCCGTTCCGGAAAGAAATCCCTTAAAGAAAGAAGCCGATCGCGATTTAAGTCCAGATTATAAGCAGTTTTAAAGGTCATTCCGTGAGCACCGCCGGTGTATTGGTAACATTCAGTAACGAGACTAAGAAAACCGTCCTGATTAAAAGGAATTTGGTAACGGTGATGGAGCGAATAGGGATGAGTGGGTCCTGATAGCTCCGCGATACCGTCTTCTACTTCAAGCCGGGCTTTTAAAAATCTTTGGTTAATGTCAGCGTTCGCCCAAGCCGCTGCGGTGCCGGTTCCAGGCAGCGCTGGTAACTCGGCATCCAGCTCCAGGGCATCGGTTTTGGATAAAACGCACTTTGTCTTCACATAAATGGCGCCTTTAAGTTGCTGGATTTTGGCCAGCAGGGCAGCCTGTAGTTCCGGCGACAGCGTCGCTGCCAAAGCTTCCAAATCTGCTAACACCGCCTGGTCCGAAGGGGTAATGGTAATTGGTATCGTCTCCTGAGCCTGAACAACGGAAGCCGAGAACAAAACAACAGCCACCAAACCGGTAACCAGAATCGCGACAGTTCGGCCTTTCTCGCTTGCATTCAAGTTAGTCATCTCCTTCCACAATTGGGTAAAACTGATATAAAAAGTATACCACGATTGCAGGGCCTTGGGGTGTAAAAATCTGAATAAGCCCATGGTACCTTATTCCACTTTTCCACCAGTGCCCATGGTACCTTATTCCGCTTTTGCTTGACCCGATAATGGCCTTGTGATAATATAAAAATGCAAGTTGCTGCGGGATGGTGTAGTGGTAGCACACGTGACTCTGGATCATGTAGCCTAGGTTCGACCCCTAGTCCCGCAGCCAAAATCAAACCTGACAAGACATATAACCGCAAATTCCGGCGCCGATGAAAGACGCTGGAATTTTTTGTGGCCGCGGCTGTAGATTTAGTATATATTATCATTGAGGATAGAGGATTTAGGTTAGCGACAATAGTAGTCTATAGTGGGTGGACAAATAAGGTTTAATTTTGGCAAGACAGGGCAGAAAGGAGCGAGGACTATGACTAGAAAGCTATATAAATCAAGGACAAATAGAAAACTGGCTGGGGTCTGCGGTGGGATCGGAGAGTACCTGAAGGTTGACCCGACAGTTATAAGAATATTGTGGGTGGTATCGGCCATGCTGGGAGGCATTGGGCTGTTGACATATATAATCGTAGCTTTAATTATGCCAGAGGCGCCATATTAGGATGCTGGACCAGCCGGCTTTACGATGGCACAAATGAATATGCGATCAAACATGATTGTCGATTGAACCGAAAAGGGGATAAATAAAATGTTGACACACCCGGGAGAGCTAGCTGCTTTAATGACAGCCATCTGTTTTACGATTACCGCTATTGCTTTCGAGCTGGCCGGGAAAAAGGTAGGTTCTTTAGCGGTGAATTTTATTAGAATTGTTATTGCTTTAGTGTTGGTTGCCATTACCACTTCCTTTACCAGGGGCCTGGCCTTTCCTTCCGATGCTGACGCCCATACCTGGACTTGGCTATTAATCTCGGGCCTGGTCGGATTTGTAATTGGCGACATGTTTTTATTTCAGGCTTATGTTGAAATAGGGTCGCGGATATCACTGCTAATAATGTCGGCGGCACCGCCGCTCACGGCGGTGATTGGGTTTATGGTGATGGGAGAAAGGATTTCCCCGCTGGGCTTGGTGGGAATGGTAATAACCATGGCTGGAATCACGATGGTAATCGTAAGCCGTAATCCGGAAGAACAAAAAATGCAGCTCAACCGCCCGCTGAGGGGTATTGGTTTTGCTTGCATAGGGGCAATGGGGCAGGCATTGGGGCTTATTTTTAGTAAAATGGGCATTGGCACTTATGATCCGCTGGCGGCGACCCAAATAAGGCTGCTGGCGGCTATGGTCGGTTTTACGGCGATCATAACTGCCCGCAATAAATGGCCTGAAATTAAGGCAGCGTTGACGGATAAAAAATCTATGGCGCAAATAACAGTGGGAGCGATATTTGGGCCGTTCATTGGTGTGACTTGTTCCTTAATAGCCGTTCGCCATACCGCGACCGGCATTGTTTCATCCATTTCATCGGTTTCACCGGTGATTATCATTCCGGCTTCTATTTTGATCTTCAAAGAAAAAGCATTGCTGAAGGAGATAGCAGGGGCCTTTGTTTCCATCGTGGGGGTAGCAATATTATTTTTATGAATCGGTGCCTGATGGTTTGTTGGTTGAGTTAGGTTTTGGGATCGAGCTGTGCTTAGATTATGAAAAGGGAGGATAAGAATGCGTAAAACAATCAAGGGCGTAGTGTTGGAATGTGTTCAAGGCAACATCGTTCAGCAACCTGATATGGATGCCATCGTTAATGCCGCCAATAAGTGGCTCCGAACTGGCGGCGGTGTGGCCGGAGCCATTCACCGGGCGGCCGGGCCGGGGTTGGAGCGGGAAGCGGAGCCGTTGGGGCCCATCGAGCCGGGGCAAGCGGTCATTACCGGTGGACATAATTTGCCCAATAAACATGTGATTCACTGCCTGGGTCCGGTATACGGTCGGGATAAACCAGAAGCGGTTCTATTGGGCAATTGCTATCACAACGCACTACAACTAGCGGAAGATAAGGGCTTGAAATCGGTGGCCTTTCCCGCTATTTCCACTGGGATCTTCGGTTATCCCATTGAGGAGGCAACTAAAGTGGCGTTAGCAGAAATTGTGGCGTTGGTACCCAAGCTAAAATCAGTTGAGCAGGTCCGTTTTGTGTTGTTCGGGGACAAAGATTTTGAAGTTTACAAGCAAGCATTAGCTGAATTGGGGTAGGGAGGATGCACAATTAGAATCCGGCGGCTACTATCCTCACCGGCAAAGCCATAAGTTGTCCTCGGGATAGGGGACGACCGCCAGCCATGGGTAAACAATGAATGGTGCCGATACTTAGAGAGATAATGAATAGGGTGGGTGAGATGTTGAAAGATCGGATCTATCTTTGTATCGACTTAAAATCGCTTTAATTGTAGCCAAAAGAGCAGTGGACTCCATCGGTTATCTTGACGAGGAGACGTATCAGGCAATGCTCTGGGACCATGAGCCGTTGACGGATTTTTGGCATATTGGTGTCGGCAGTGCCCGGCGGCTTGCCCGCTACGGCATTACCACCATGGGGCAAATAACTCAAACTGATGAGGATCTTTTGTATCGGTTGTTTGGGATCGATGCTGAACTTTTAATAGACCATGCTTGGGGACGTGAGCCGGTTACAATAGCTGATATCAAGGCGTATGTGCCTGAATCCAAATGCATCACTTCCGGGCAGGTGCTAAAGCGGGATTATTCGTTCGAGGAAGGGAAGCTAATCGTCCGGGAAAGGTTGGATTTAATGTGCTTGGATTTGGTGGACAAAGGGCTAGTGACAAGCTCTGTGACTATTCACATCGGCTATTCCAACGCGCTTAAGGCGGAGCCGGCCCGAGGGACAGCATCTTTGGGCCAGGAGACTAATGTCGATAGTAGAATTATTCCGGCTGTGCTTGAAACATATGGCCGAATTGTTGATACTAAAAGGTACATACGACGCTTGAACATCAGTTTCAACAATGTTCAGCCTCAAGCCAACACCTTGCGACAAGGCAGCCTCTTTGATTCCGAATTGGATCACAAGAAAATGAAGCGCTATTATAAACGACAACAGGCTATAATCGATATCAAGGCCCGCTTTGGCAAAAATGCCATCTTGAAGGGTATAAACCTGAAACAAGAAGCCACAACCAGGGAACGAAATCGACAGCTTGGGGGACATAGAAGTGGCGAGTGAGGACAAACCTAAAATGCCCAGGATCCGACGAGCGAAGCAATTCTTACCCTTTTCGGCCTTGGCAGGGCTGAAAGAAGCCTTGGCCAAAAAAGAAACGGAAATTGTACCGAGAGGAGATATAGCGGCAGAAAAGGCGGCCGAGATCAATCAAAAACTTCTGGGCCTGGAAAAAGGAATGCCTGTCACGGTGACACATTTTGAACAAGGCAAATATATACAAACAACGGGCGTAGTTGCATTACTGGACCAGAGATCACGCTTGCTTTGCATAGAAGATAGCAAAATTGATTTTGATAATATCAGCGATATTGATATAATTACGTTGCCGGAATAAAGGTAAATAATAATTTAAAACCCGCCGAGCTGCCAAGCGAGGTCGACGGCACTCTCCGGACTGGCGGCGAAACGGATTATTCCGCTGCACCGATTGTCCAAATAGCCATCGGGGGTTAACAGCCCCCGGGCTTGATCGGCCCAGCCGCCACTGCCGGTGAGTACAACTACTGGCCGGCGGTTATGATAGGCCAAAAAGAGCTCGCGCAAAGTTCCACTTTTACCGCCGATCATGATGACCGCATCGGCGCTATGGATTAAAACTAGGCTGCGAAAATCAAGGCCGAACCCGGTGGTTATGGGGATGCTGAGATAGGGGTTCCCTTGTTCGGCTTCATCGCCAGGGAGGATGCCTACTGTTATGCCTCCGGCCTCCTGGGCCCCGCGGGAAGCAGCCATCATGACTCCGTCGCGGCCGCCGGAAAATAGGATGCCGCCGCGAACCGCAATTTCCCGGCCTACTGCGGCTGATATTTTATCTACAGCCGGGGAAATGGATCCCGATTGTCCGATGACGGCGATCCGAATTGCTTTCATTGCTGTTGTTTCCCCCTTGGCGATCACAGTGTTAATACATATATCATTATCTTATTCCTTTTTGGGCGGCTCAAATCCTGCCGGCTAGACAAGGGAGGTAAGGGGCAGACAATATATTTTTGCTGCTGGCAGGAGTTTATGGTTTTGAAGCGAAAACTACAGCGGGCTATGGTTATTTACACTTATAGTGAGGGGCGCCGGCATGCGCTCCTTAATTAGTGGCAATTCATGGAGGAGACGGTAAAATGTATGCGACCGGTCTTTGTCTTGGTGCAACAAATATCAGCATGGTAACAGTGGAAGATGATGGTGTTGACATTACTATTGTGGAAGCAGTAACAAAACCCCACGAAGGCGAACTGCGCCGAACAGTACTGGAGCTATTAGCCGAAAAAGGAAAGCTGCGCCTTTGTGCCACTGGACGAAAGTTTCGCCACTTACTAAAGGTTCCGACCATCTCTGAACCGGAGGCAGTGGAATTAGCTTATCGCCATCTTAACCAAGGGGAAAAGCTGGATGCTGTGGTCAGCGCCGGGGGCGAAACCTTCATTCTTTATGAAATAGATGAGCAAGGCCGAATAGGGGATGTCCACACCGGCAATAAATGTGCATCGGGAACGGGGGAGTTTTTTCTCCAGCAAGTGAAGAGAATGGGGCTCAGCCCGGCTGAAGCAATTGGGGAAGCAGCCGGGTGTAACCCTTATCCGGTGGCCAGCCGCTGCTCGGTCTTTTGCAAAAGTGATTGCACCCATGCCCTTAACAAAGGGGAAGACAAAGGCCGAGTGGTGGCTGGCTTATGTCAGATGATGGCCGGCAAGGTGTTGGAATTGACCCAAAAAGCCAGGGCCAAGAACATCCTTTTGGTGGGGGGGACGGCCCAAAACAGCCTAATGGTAGATTTCCTTCGCTCCCAAATAGAAATCTCGGTGCCAGAACAGGCCCCCTATTTTGAAGCCTTGGGGGCCGCCCTATGGGGCCTGATCCATAAACCGGATTTCATTACACCGCTGCCCGAGACTCTGTTTGCCCCTTATAAAAGCTCTTTTTCCTTCCGTCCGCCTCTGCGGGGAGCGGAACAGTTAGTGGAATTTAAGAGCATGGAAGAAGGGGAAGCTCGACCGGGGGATCGGCTCCTTTTAGGTTTAGATACTGGTTCCACCACAACGAAGGCAGTGTTGATCCGGGAACAAGACCAGGCCTTGGTGGCCTCTATCTATCTTCGCACCAGCGGAGACCCGGTCCAGGCGGCTCGAAATTGCTACGCCCGGTTGGCACAACAGGTTCCGGCCGATGTAAAGATAATTGGGCTAGGGGTGACCGGTTCCGGCCGCTACATTGCCGGGCTTCACGCCCTAACATCGGGGGTAATAAATGAAATTATCGCCCATGCCGCCGCCGCTTTATATTTTGACCCGGAAGTGGACACCATTTTGGAAATCGGTGGTCAAGATGCAAAATATACTTA
>DATERQ010000023.1:0-4505 GCA_035271345.1 bacterium
GATCAAGAACTGAGTCTGGTGGTGCCGACGCCCTATCTAAACGTAGTATGTGAAGAAGAAAAGACGGTGCTGGAACCAATTCCGTTTGAGACCAATACCGTTCGCGATCACAATTTATACACCTACGAACGAAGAGTGCGCGTGGCAGGTAAGCAGGGTAGCAGGCGCGTCACTTACAACATTGTTAAAGAGAACGGGGAGATAGTGGAAAAAAACATCATTAACGAAGAAATGGAACAAGAACCCTCCACCCAAATTGTGGCCGTGGGCACTAAAGAACCCCAGATAGTAGCCACCGGTCGCTATACTTGGCCGCTGAGCCGGGGCGGGCAAATTACGTCCCGTTATGGCATGCGGGGAGGACGATTACATGCCGGCGTGGATATTGGTGCTCCCACCGGTACCCCCATTGTGGCGGCAGATAATGGTGTTGTCACTGCTGCCGGCTGGAACGGGGGTTACGGCAAATGTGTTACCATCAGCCATGGCGCCAGCTCCACTGTATACGGTCACTTATCGCAAATTATGGTAAAACAAGGGCAAACGGTGGAAAAAGGCCAAACCATTGGCTTGTTAGGTTCCACCGGCATTAGCACTGGGCCTCATCTTCATTTCGAAATACGTGAAGGCGGATCAACTAAAAACCCGTTGCAGTATTTTGAACATCGATGATTGAACGGGGCCAGATCAGTGGCCCCGTTCAGTTTTACGGAGGGAGACTTTATGCAAGGTTGGCCGGAATTTAAGGCGGCCATTTTAAAGCGCACCGGAATAGACCTTAACGCTTATAAAGAGCGCCAAATGTTTCGACGCATCAGCACCCTCATGTCCTTGCGCGGGGCCGATAGCTTTCAAGGTTACCTGAATATGCTGCAGCGCAACCCCGATTGCATGCAGCAGTTTCTAGAACGGCTAACCATAAACGTATCTGAGTTTTTTCGCAATCCGGAGCGCTTTCGAGAACTAAAAGAGCGTTATTTACCCCAACTCCTGGAAGGCCGTCAGCAGATCAAAGCTTGGAGTGCAGGCAGCGCCGCCGGTGAAGAGCCCTACTCGGTGGCGATAATGTTGGCTGAAAACGTAACTGGCCAAAGGACACCGGTGTTGGCAACAGATTTAGACCAAGAAGCGCTGGCAGAAGCTATGGCGGGGAAATATCCAGCCGATCGGCTAAATAATGTGCCGGAAGACATTAAACGGCGCTATTTCACCTTTAAAGGCGATTTTTACCTTGTCCGGCCGCAACTTAAATCCAAAGTGCGGTTTAAACGCCACGATTTACTTCGTGATCCCTATGAAAGCGGCTTCGATCTTATTCTGTGCCGAAATGTAGTCATTTATTTTACCGAACAAGCCAAACAAAAGATATACACCCGCTTCGCCCAGGCATTGCGGCCCGGAGGCATTTTATTCACCGGTGCCACGGAACAGATTTTCCAGCCAGGCAATTATGGCCTCGAACCAGTGGCCCCTTTCTTTTACCGCCGTCCCCGTGACTAGAACAGACAAACCAATTGCTAACCGCAGCCACATCAGGGCGATCCTTCAGCGATAAGCTCGCTCACCGTTATAAACTTAAACCCTTGCTCACGGGCCCCGGCCATAATTTGCGGCAGGGCCTTTACTGTCTCTTCTGTCGGATGCATAAGAATAATGCTGCCCGGGGCCAAATTGTCCAACACCCGCCTTGTTATCACCTCAACCCCTGGCTGCTGCCAATCAATGGAATCAATGGTCCACATTATGGTCCGATAGCCCAGTTCACCGGCGGTAAGAACCACATTATCATTCCACTGGCCGTACGGTGGGGCAAAAAGGTTGCTCGTTTGCCCGGTCAAATCCTGGACCACCCGGGCCGTGTTTTCAATTTCCGTCACCAGCTCCTCCACTGAAATCTGGGTGGGGTAAGGATGGGTAAAGCTATGGTTTCCCAGTTCGTGGCCCTGCTGGGCCATTTCCCGGGTAAGGTCCGGAAAACGCTGCGCCCATTCCCCCACCATAAAAAAACTTGCCTTGACCTTGCCCTCAGCCAAGGCAGCCAACAACTCAGGCAGATGTTTTTCCCCCCAAGCAACGTTAATGGCTAGAGCCGCGATGGATTTATTGGTCGCTACTTGAAACAAAGGATTGTCACCACTGCCAGCAGCCGGCACTATTTTCTTTACTCCTTCCACCGACAACAGCGTTAACAAAGCTAAAATCGCCGCCAGCGCCAGTCCCACCAGCCGCTGGCGCAGCCGCTTAGGCGGCAGCGAAATAAATAAAATGTGCATCCCTCGCACCTCCATCCGATCCTCCCCACCTACATTTATGTATGAGATCAAGGCCCTGTTTAGACTAGGATTAAGCAAAGGCAGCACAAAGGGACGGTCCCCTTGTGCTGCCCTTAAGGACACAGAGGGACGGTCCCCTAAGGACACAGAGGGACGGTCCCCTTGTGCTGCCTTTTAATTAATTTGGGCTGACCCGCGCCTTTTAAACCTTGCCAGCGGCGTTTTTTTGGGTACATTTTCAGTGGTCTCGGACCGTCCCCGTGTGCTGTGGAAAGGCTTTCTGTCCTATTCTGACAGGTATTCCAACACTTTTTGGAGAAGAAGATAATAGTGAAGTTATAATTACAGGTGCAAAATTAATAAATGGAAGATCTAGGGTTTAACAGGGGGGGAACGCATTGATAACATCTGAGGAAATTAAAAGACGGCTTTGGGATGGGGCTAACGAGTTACGGGGTTCTATGGATGCCAGTCGTTATAAGGACTATATGCTTGGTTTAATGTTCTATAAATTCTTAAGCGATAAAACCCTAGATCAGTTTCGAACATCCGCCGGTTTAACGCACAGTAGCACTGAAGAGCTTTTGCAAGAGTATCGTAAATCTTGTGAACAGTACGGCGGCAAATTAACCGGAATGCTTCACAGCACGCTGGGCTATTATGTTTTGCCCGAGTACTTATATCAAACTTGGCTGAAAGATATAGATTCTGGTGATTTTGAGCTGCAAAAAGTGGCGGACAGTTTAAATAACTTTGAAAGAACTGTTGCCACAACAGGTGATGCGCAAGATTTTAAAGGCCTATTTTCCGGCTCAACGATTGATTTGACCGACACGGCATTAGGCAGTAACTTGAATGAACGCAGTAAGAATATTAGGGAGTTAATTAAGCTTTTTGCTGATTTAAATATGGTTGCGTTACAAGAAAGTGATGTCTTAGGTGATGCTTATGAGTACCTAATCGGTCAATTCGCCATAGAATCAGGTAAAAAGGCGGGGGAGTTCTACACTCCCAAACAAGTAAGCGAGGTAATGGCTCAAATTGTGGCTAAAACAGGTAAGATCAAGTCTATTTATGACCCAACTGTTGGTTCGGGTTCTTTATTATTAACTGTTGGCAAACACATGCCCGAAAACGATCGTAAAATGCTTCATTATTACGGCCAAGAAAAAAATACTGCAACTTATAATTTAACCAGAATGAACTTGCTTTTGCATGGGGTAAGACCGGAAAGAATGACGGTGCGGAATGGAGACACCCTTGCGGAAGACTGGCCGGAAGATCCGGAAAGGCCAAATGAGGGAGTTCTTTTTGATGCGGTGGTTATGAACCCGCCTTATTCTGTTAAGAACTGGAATAGGGAAGATCTTAAAGTAAGTGATCCTCGCTTTGAAATTGCCGGTGTTTTACCGCCTAATTCTAGAGGCGATTATGCTTTTCTCTTACACGGTTTATATCACTTAGGACCTGAGGGTACTATGGCTATTGTTTTACCTCACGGAGTGCTTTTTAGAGGTGGCGCGGAAGGTGAGATTCGAAAAAGGTTACTGGACAGAGATCTTATTGATACTGTTATAGGCCTGCCGGAAAAGCTCTTCACTAATACCGGTATTCCTGTTTGTGTTATTATCCTTAAGAAAAATCGTGATCTTAAGGCCCCTGTTTTGATGATTGATGCTTCTAAAGGGTTTGCTAAAGAAGGCAGACAAAATGTTTTACAAGAAAAAGATATTGCCAAGATCGTTGATACCTATGTTGAACGTAGGGCCGAACCGGGCTATAGCTATCTAGCTGATAAAGGAACTATTATCCAAAATGATTATAATCTCAACATTCCTCGTTATGTTGAAGCTATCGAGCAAGATATTCCTCATGATGTTGATGGCCATTTGCACGGCGGTATTCCACGCCATGATATTGAACGTTTGAAAGCACTGCAATCAACGGCAAAAGAGACATTAGAAGAAGCCCTAAGGGAAATAGGACCCGGTTATGTAGAGTTAACTAAGCCGATTGAAGAGTTAAAAGAGGATTTGCTACAAAGTGAAAGCGTTTTAAGAAAGTCAAAAATGATGGAAGAGAAAATTGACGCTTATACTGCTAAGCATTGGGAAATTCTTAAAAACGTTGATGATGACAATAACATCCTTGGTTTAAAAGAAAATATGCTCACTGAGATTAAAGAGATCTTAGGTGAGTTTAAACATATTAATGTTTATGATGGTTACCAAG
>DATERQ010000024.1:0-6403 GCA_035271345.1 bacterium
AGCTGATGCTTGTACGCTAGAGGAAGCCAATGAGTTTCTGGTAAGCTTTATTGATCGGTTTAATCGGCGCTTTGCTGTTGAAGCAGCTGATCCGGAATTGGCCTTTACGCCGGCGCCAGATAAGGATACGCTGGAATCTATCATCTGTTTTAGAGAACAGCGCAAAGCCTCTAAGGGCTCATCTATTTCGTTTAAGAAGACAACAATACCAGTTAGTTGATTCTAATGGCTCTGTGGTCCTTCTAAGGCCCCGTAGTACGGTTTATGTGCTGCGGCATCTGGATGGCTCTCTGGGTGCTATGTACAATGGCAATTGCTTTGCTTTAAAGGCGCTACCTGTGCCAGAGAAGGCAACCCCTAGGCAGACTTCGGCCGAACAATCGAGAACTGCAGTCCGGCCACGCAAGCAGCATAAGCCATCGCCTGAGCACCCTTGGCGTAAACCAACGCCGGTGGTGAAACGTCGGCGTGATCCGGTAGAGGATTATTTCGAAAGAAATGAGTGGCGGCATCAATACGCTCAGTATTAATTTCCCTAGGCAACCCACAGCCTTCTCGGCCAGCGATCCGGGTTCTGTCCAAGGTGCGGAGCAGGCGCTAGCCCTTGCCCTGGACAGGTTCCGGACGCTGGCTATAATCGAACAGGGTTGCCTGGCGGAACCGTTCCTTTTCTGAATTTACTTAGGGGACATTTTGTCAGTCCAAATGAGCATGTTTTGGGGTGACATTTTCACTGTCCCTTGACAGCGCAATAAAAACAGCAGCTCTATGAAATAGTTATCACAATGGTAGCAGCTTGCGTTTCCTGTTATCAAACCTAGCCAGGCGGTTAACCCCACGTTTACTGGCGTACTGGTAAGCCGAAGGGAAACGATAACCAACATCCTCCGGTTTATGTGCGTCAGAACTAACAACCGCTGGTAGTTCAGCAAGGGCTAAAATGGTAGCAAATTCCGGCGCCGGATACATTTCCCCCACTGGTTTGCGCAATCCAGCCGTGCTGATCTCATAACAACCTTCAAATTCAAGTAAAGTCTCAGCACAATGTTCATATTCAGTCAGCAGCGGGACTTCTGGCCGATAACCGAACACTTTAATCACGTCGGGGTGGGCCATTATATCAAATAGCCGTGTTTTAATCGCTTCTCGGAACAAGGAAAAATAATGCCGATATGTTTCCACGACTTCCTTTTCCTGCCACAGGTGAGCCTGATCGGGCCGGTCGAAGCCCCATCCTTCGATAAAATGAACGGCACCGATTACATAATCCCACGGATAAGCAGAGATAAAATTATCGAGCAAAGTCTCAAGACCAGGAGCGAAATCAACCTCTATCCCCAGTTTTACCGGGTACCCTTCTTTTTTTAGTGCCAACACCGAATCCACATATTCGTCACAGTCTTCCACTGCTTTTAATCCCCAAACCGCCGGCCAAATAGCCTCGGTTTGGCGAAAGCGGTAAGCATGTTCGGAAAAACCTATTTCATCAATGCCGACTGATTGGGCAACAGTCCAAAACCTGCGCATCCATTTCCGGCTGTATGGCCCTTGCTCTAGGTGAATATGGTAATCCCACTTCAATCTTCTTTGTCCTCCTTTTCCCTAATTCAGCTATCACCTCTTCAGGCGGGATGTTGGTGTAAGCCATGGCCACCAATGCGTGGAAACATAGGTCCGCCAGTTCAGCCACCGCTCGTTGCCTGTGTTTCGTCCTGGAAACAGCCGAATCCAGGTCACGTAAGGCCAGAATCGTTTCCACTGCTTCCTCCCCTACTTTTTGCAACACCCGGCTCAGGCCGCGTTTTGTTAACGAGTTAACATAAGAGTCAGGCTGTTTCGACCCTTGTCTTTGCTTTATTATACTATAGAGATCATGCAAGTTAAAGCTGCTCGTATGCTTGTGGTGGCCCTTGGATTCCAATACTGTAAAGAAGCAACTTCGCTCCCCGGTATGACAAGCAGGACCTTTTTGTTCCACCAGATATAAAAGAGCATCGTGATCACAATCTGTTCTTATTTCCACTACCCGCTGAGTATGGCCAGAGGTTTCTCCCTTGCGCCACAATTTACCCCGGCTTCGGCTCCAAAACCAACCTTCACCAGTCTGGCGGGTAAGAGCCAGTGCTTCTTCATTGGCATAAGCCAACATCAGCACTTGCTTATTTGTTACGTCTTGCACAACTACTGGCCACAGCAAAGACATCATATCTGCACCTCTTTCAGGCATAATTGTTTCTTTAACCCGGCCGCCGTCCATTTCCCAGAATGAAGCATAGAGGCTACTAACACTGCTTCTGCGCCGGCTTCTATGGCCTGTAGCAAATGCTCGGGCCTCCCGGCGCCTCCGGAAGCAATAATAGGAATCCTCACTTCTGAACAAACAATGGTCAGCAATTGCAAATCATAACCGTCTCTAGTACCATCCCGGTCGATGCTGGTAAGCAAGATTTCGCTGGCCCCCAGCCGTTGGCCTTGCAAGGCCCATTTAACAGCTTCCATCCCAGTGGTTCTTCTCCCCCCATGCGAATATACTTCCCAACCGCTGTTAGTAGCCATGGCATCGATGGATAAAATTACTGGGGATAAGGCTGCAGCTTCCTCTATAATTTGTGGGTTTAAGATGGCAGCAGTGCCAAGAACGATTTTATTTGCACCCCATGCCAATACGTCCTTAACATCACTTAAGCAGTCAATGCCGCCCCCGACCGTTACTGGTATCGACACTGCCTTGGAAATCTCAGTTATGGTTTTTGCTAGTAGGGCTCTTTTTTCGGACCTGGCAGCAATTGCCAAACAAACCAGTTCGTCCACACCCTGGTCAGCGTAAACATTCGCCAATGAAACGGGATCGCCACTGATTTGCAACTGGCCAAACCTAATACCCTTTACTACCTGGCCCCCCTTTAGATCAAGGCAAGCTAATAGTCGTTTCGGCTTAATAAATACACACATTCTTTACCCTCCCTTGACAGAATCCAGGGCTTCTTCCAGAGTAAGTTTTTGAGTGTACAAGGCTTTACCCAGGATAATGCCATGTAAGCCGGGACAACCTTTCCGCAAAAGGGTCAGATGTTTCTTGGCGCCAATGCCACCGGCTGCTATTACTTGAATTCCCTCCATCAAAACAGATTGTATTCCTTCTAAATCAGGGCCGGCCATGGTTCCGTCTTTGCTGGCGCCAGTATAAATAATGTGCTTAATTCCATCTTTGGCCAACCATGATACTAATTCGGCTGGGGTTATATCCACTTCTTCAGTCCAACCGGCTTGTAACAACTTGCCTTTTCGACTATCCACTGCAACCAACAGCCGTTCGCCCAATTCTGCTGCGTAGGTTTGTATAGCATCTTTCTGTTGTAACAAAGCAGTGCTCATTATTACCCACTGCACTCCAAGATCCAACAATCTCTGGGCCTGTTCCAGATTACGTACACCTCCGCCAAATTGCACCGGTATAGTGACAGTCTTTATAATTTCTGCCACGACTTTAATATTACCGCCATGGGATCTCCCTGAGAAAGCGCCATTTAAGTCCACTATGTGGAGCCGTTGGGCTCCGAGCCGTTCCCATTTCTGGGCTACCAGCTTTGGTTCCCTGCTATAGACTGTTTCCGTCCCCAATTGACCTCGAGTCAGGCGCACACAGGCCCCGTTAAGCAGATCTATTGCTGGAATAACAATCATATTTCTTCCCCCCTATCCAATAACACCTTTGGTAGAGGCTACCGATACCCTTCCTTTATCTGGTTTTATAGCCATGCGCAATGCCAAGCCAGTGGCTTTGAACGCAGATTCCATAATATGGTGAGGGTCATGGCCTCGTATCCGCCCTAAATGAAGATTTAACTGTGAAGCCAGGGCAAACAAGCGCATAAACTCCAGCATCCAGTTTAAAGGAATTGATCCTTCCCAGCAATCGTTGAGTCCAAGGCCTTGGGCGAAATAAGGCCGACCACTGATATCCACCGCTGCATATACCAAAGCATCATCCATTGGTACCAAGGCTTGACCAAAACGAATAATAGAATAAGAACTTAATTGCAAAACTGGGATTAAGTTTTGATGTAAAGCTTTACCCAGACACCAACCAGTATCTTCGCATAAGTGGTGACCTTCATCATAGCTTGTTCTTCCCGGCACAACCGGAGATGCGTCGATGTCAAGATCAAACAGAGCCCAGAATCCAAGGCTAGTTATCAGGTGATCAACAACAGGCAACCCGGTGTTCACTCGAACCTTACCATTTCCGTAAGCGTTCATGGCTACCACTACAGCAGTCTCTTTAGTCACGCGTTCAATTTTTCTTTGAGCCTTCAATGTTCAGCCTCTCCCTTCTAAGGATTAGCGATTTGGCATGGCAAGAAAACCCCTCAGTATTTGCTAATATGCTCCCGGCTAGGGCTAAAGATGGAAATTCCTCTGGGTCTATGGTAATAACACTGTATGTTTTCATAAATGTTCCAACCCATAACCCGGAGAAAGAACGGGCACTACCGCCTGTGGGTAACACATGGCTCGGCCCGGCCACATAGTCACCGACGGCAATGGCAGCCAACGGTCCCCTAAAGACAGCGCCAGCGTTTTTGATTTTCATAGCTAATGATTCCGGTCCCGGGCCGATCAATTGCAAATGTTCAGGGGCATAGGATTCCACAATTTCTAAAGCTTGGTCCCAATTACTACAAATCACAATATATCCTTCCACACCTTTTAATTGCGGTGCCAACTGAATTGCTTTCTCAGGATTTGTGGTTACCAACACACAACAGGAATTAAGCCCATGTTCCGCCTGGGCTTTCAAATCCCAGCAACACCAATTAAGAACTTCAGCAGCCACTCTCGGATCCAATAGAATCATTGCTTCGCTGGGGCCGGCTAAGCCATCTATATCAACAGCGCCAAAAACCTCTTTTTTTGCAGCCGTAACGAATACATTGCCGGGACCGACAATTTTATCTACTGCTTCAATAGTCTCAGTTCCAAAAGCCATAGCGGCTATAGCTTGGGCGCCGCCACAGCAAAACACTTTATTCACACCGCAAATTGTAGCGGCTGCCAGTGTAACAGCATGAGGCCAGCCAGTGGGTCCTGGTGGCGTACACAACACTATTTCTTTAACCCCGGCCACTTGGGCCAAGGTAGCCGTCATAATCACCGTTGATGGATACCTGGCATTTCCACCAGGAACATAAATACCCACCCGTTCCAACGGCCTTGCTTTAAATATGATCTCACTCTTTCCCACCTTAGCAGTGCGTGTTTCTGGCGCCGGTAGTTGACGATGATAGTCCTTAATCCTAGCCAAGCTTAATTCTAAGGCGGACCGCAATTGTTTATCTATGCCTAAGACTGCTTTTTGGGCAACCGTCTCCGACACCATAAGCGACTTAGGTTCGGTGTTAAATTCTTTTTCATAGGCGATCACTGCCTTATCTCCTTCAGCTTTAACCGCGGCTACTATTTCCCGAACGGATTTTACCGCTACCGCAGGGGCTTGATATCGCCGCCTACCGATTTGCTTAATAAATTCATGCCCCTCAACTATTAGCATTTTCATAGGCTCCCTCTTTGGCATGCAATTTCAACTGCAAACGCAGCGCCTCTATAATTGGCTTTAAGCAACTGGATTTTACCCTATAACTAGCCCTGTTGCCGATAAGGCGCGTCGAACATTTCTTCAACACCTTCTTTTCTATCAACCCGGAATCCTTAAGCGTGCGTCCAGTGGATACTAAATCCACAACGGCATCGGACAACCCTAGCGTAGGCGCGATTTCGACAGCCCCGTGGAGTTTTATTATCTGTACTTGCCATCCCAGTTGACGAAAGAATAATTCTGCTGTACGGGGGTATTTCGTGGCCACTCGCCTAATGTTACCGTTGTTAAAAACCATATACCGGGACCCTGGCACCGCTAACGATAATCGACAGTTACCTATTTCTAAATCTAACAGTTCCACTACCTGTTCTTCTGTTTCATCCAAGACATCTTTTCCCACCATCCCCAAGTCAGCGGCGCCTTTGGCTACATAAGTAGGCACATCATCATCACGAATCAACAACACTCCTAATTCCATTAGCCCTAACCTACAATTAGCCCAAGTACCGGCTACGAATTGGTCCAATGCTAAACCTTCCACACCGCCCCTGGTTAGCAACTCCAAAGCAGGCTTTTGCAGACGTCCCTTTGGCAAAGCTATAACCACATCTGCTGACACCGTCTAATCACCCCTTATCTGATTTGTTCAGGGACTCATGACATACCCCTCTATTAACTAACCAACAGGTATTTCTTGCCACTGCCCACCCTTCAATAGCCAAATGCCATCATGGCCCTTTACCCGTGCCCGCGCCTCAAGTTCCGGCAACTTACCACCCAATAAGTCAAGTTCCCCCTTTTGAC
>DATERQ010000025.1:0-3008 GCA_035271345.1 bacterium
GCCAGCTTTACCAGGCGATGGAAAATGTGGTGGCCCAGGGGGATGATCTGCTGGGGGTTTTTTTGTCGGCGGACATGAGCGGAACCTATGCCAGTGCCTGCCAGGTGAAGGAGATGGTACTGGAGAAATACCCCCAGGCCAAGATCGAGATTGTCGATTCGCGCTCTAATTCCATGCAACTAGGATTTGCAGCTATCCAAGCTGCCCGGGCAGCAAAAGCAGGGGAAACCCTGGCCCAGGTGAAAGCTGCAGCCGAGAACAATATTAGCTGTAGCCGCTTTTTGTTTATACCGGACAACTTGACTTATTTGCAACAAGGCGGCCGCATAGGCGGCGCTCAAGCTTTGATTGGTAATTTGCTCAAGATAATACCGGTACTGACGGTGGAAAATGGTGTCACCACAGTGGTGAGAACAGTGCGGACGAAAGGGAAAGCGGTCACCGCCATGACGGCGAAAATGATGCGCGATCATGCTGCCGCTGAGATCCGGGAGCTTGCTGTTCACCATATCAATTGCTTTGATGAGGCCCAAGAGTTGGCGGGGAAGGTGGGGGCTGAGCTGCAATTGCCAGTGGAGATTGTGGCCATTGGGCCGGTGATCGGGCTTCATGTGGGGCCGGGGGCAATTGGGATTGTGTATCACACCCAGCGGCCGCTGCGGTGAAGAAAAAAGCTAAAAGGCTTGACAATACTCCCAGCGGACCCTGGAAACGGGCCTTGCCAGTGGTAGAGTGAGGGGGCTTGACGACTGATTGTGGGGGTTTGGGGGGAAGCGGCGGCTAGCCTATTGACAGTGAGAGGGAATGGGTAGTATAATTTTGTAAGCACACAAGCTTACAGGCTGGGGAAAAGTGGCTGGATTTGAAGCAGGGGGGGATTACTGATCGAGATTTGTGTACGGCGGAAGGAAAATGGCGTACCGATTTTGAGCCGGGCTGAAATCGAATCCATGGCCGAGACTATTTTGGCTGACTATGATAGACGGCTAAAGACGGAATCGGCAGTGGTGGATGTGGAGCATCTGGCGGAAGTATATCTGGAGTTGGAGATGGATTATCAGGATTTATCCAACAATGGTTCAGTATTGGGGATGATGGTGTTCGGCGATAGCCCAGTGCCGGTATATGACGGCGAAAATGATCGGGCCAAGGAAATTTGGGCCCATGAGGGTACTATTATCATTGACAATAGTCTGCTTCTGGGGCGCCAAATCCGCCGAGGGAGGTTTACAGTGGGGCATGAGGTGGCCCACTGGCTCCTACACCGGCCTTATTTTACCGCCAACGCCTGGCAGTTGTCATTGCTGGGCCAATGGGAACAGTCTTTTGTGCGTTGTCGCCAGGGTGATATTGGGGCTAGACGGCGTCAGTTGGTGACCGATGATGACTGGATGGAATGGCAGGCTGACTCCTTCTCCTCGGCCTTGCTGATGCCAAAACAGGCGTTTATCAAAATAGTACAGGAGCGGTTTAGGCTGGTTGGTATCGAGGGTGGTTGTTATGTTTGGGGTACAGATGGCAGTTTGGATTTATGGACGGACTATCTTAGCCGGGAACTGGCCGATTTATTTGAAGTATCGCTCACTGCGGCCAGGATAAGGTTGGAAAATTTAGGCCTGATAAGGAAAAAGGATGAAGAGGTGGGGTTGGTTCATGGACAGTTTAAGGTTTGGTGAGTTTATCGCCGGCAAAAGAAAGGCTCAGGGCCTGACCTTGCGCGGCTTGGCTGCCGATTTAGATATTACCGCTGCTTACTTGAGCGACATTGAAAAAAGCAGGAGGAATCCGCCTGGCATTAAGATGCTGGGAAAGATGGCTCGACGGCTAAGATTAGGACAAAAGGACAAGGAGACTATGTTTGATTTGGCGGGGAAGGATCGGCAAGAAATATCTCCGGATCTGCCGGACTACATTATGGATAAGCCCATTGTGACGGTGGCCTTGCGGAAAGCCAAGGAAAAAGCCACTGATGATGATTGGGAGGAGTTTATCCGGCGGCTGGAAGAAAAGTAACGGCGGCAAGGGAGGTGGGGTGAGTTGTTGCCCCGCTGTAAGCATGTAAGCATATATGCATCGGGGCCAGGCTAGGGGGCCAACTTTCATGGGGAAGGCTCGGAAACAGATAAAGGAGAGGAGGAGAAGATGGAACCGAAAAAACTGGAACAGCTTATCCGGGCGGCCCAACGGGGAGATAAGGCTGCTGTGGAAGAGGTGGTGGATAGGTTCCAGCCCTTGGTTTGGGCCGCAGCCCAGCGGTGGGCCTCTAATCCTGATGTGGTGGCTGATATGGCGCAGGAGGCCAATTTGGCTCTGTTAACAGCCATTTATAATTTTAGACCCGGCGTTGCTCCTTTCACTTGGTACGTGAAAAAACAAGTTTACTATGCAGTGCGGTATGGTCTTCGCTGTCGGCAGCGTTGGCAAGAGCGGGAAGGGATTAGCCTGGAAACACCGGTGGCTGAAGGGCTTGGCCTGGCGGCGTTGCTGGAAGCGGAAGAACCGGGGCCGGAGGAGCAAGTGCAAATAGCGGAAAACAGAGAAGCCCTGTGGCAGGCGGTGGCCCGGCTCACACCCCGACAGCAGCAAGTAATAGCAGGGCGATTGCAAGGCCTTACCTTCTCTTCTATTGCCCAACAGCTAAATATTTCTCCCTCCGCGGCCAAAGGGGCTTATGCCCGGGCCAAGCTGCGATTAAAAAAGTTATTGGCTACCCAGGTCTAACCACCTTCCTGCCGTCAGTCTTAATAATGAAGGCGGACGGAAGGAGGTGTGAGCATGGCAGTGGAGCGTACTCCTCAGACCAGCAGGTTGCAGCTACAGCTTCAAACAGGAGTGGACCCGGACACGCATGAACCAATTTTAAGCAACCGCTATTTTAACAATGTAAAACCAGCGGCCGCTGATGAAAATGTGTATGAGGCAGCCCAGGTTTTAGTGGGGTTGCAAAAGTATGAGTTGCAGGAAGTAAGGCGCATTGATACTGGTAGCCTATTTGGGCTCTAGAATGA
>DATERQ010000026.1:0-2788 GCA_035271345.1 bacterium
GGTGATGGCAGCGGTGTCGGCTACAGAGCGGGATAGACAGCCGCCAAGCCAGGTCCCGCTTACGGCTACTAAAATCAAGCCAATCACCAGCAAAGTGTGGCTCTGGGTTAGGGGTGGCCGAACCGGTAAAAATGCCGACCAAAAACCTGCCATCGCCATGTCACCCCCTTTCTAATTGGTCTCTCTCTAAATCAAAGAACATGATTCGGGATCCAGCCTTTGATTTCCTGCTCGGCGCTTGTATTATTCTTAGAGTCTGGCCTTTAGCCTTGGGCCCGGCGCCAATTATTACGGTAGTTACGTTTACGTTTGGAAGTTTTACCGAAAGATCTGTTTTTTCTTGGCGGGGTAGACCTTCTGTTGGTAAAAATCCTTTCGCCCGTAGGGGCCACTGGGCTAGCATTGGATTTTTCGGTTAACAACCGTAAAGTAGCAGCTAGCAACAACACAGAATCTGTTTCTTCCAATAAATTTTCCGCCAGGGGCTTATACTGCTCAATACCATTGGACTCTATTATCTGCAGTACTTTTTCCGCAACCAGGCGTTGTTGACCTTCAACAGCCTCAGTGATAGTGGGGACTGAACGTCGTGGAATACGCCTTTTGATCAGGTGTTCAATGGACCGTAACTGGCTTATTTCCCGTGGTGTGATGAAGGTTATGGCCACGCCGGCTTCCCCGGCCCGACCGGTGCGACCGATGCGGTGAACATAACTTTCCGGATCCTGTGGGATATCATAGTTAAAGACATGGGTTACACCGCTTATATCTAAACCGCGGGCAGCCACATCTGTTGCCACCAGTATTTCCGTATTTCCCTCGCGAAATAAATTCATTACTGTATCTCGTTGGGGCTGGGTAAGATCTCCGTGAATGGCATCGGCTGAGTAGCCGCGCCTGCTCAGGGCTTCAGCCAGCTCATCCACCCGCCGTTTCGTCCGCCCAAAGACAATGGCGGAATCGGGGTTGTTGATATCAAATAATCGGCATAAAACATCGAACTTCTTTCCCTCACGGACTTCGTAATATGATAGCTCGATGCTGGGTAAAGTAACCCCTTTGGATTTGATGGTAATTGTCTCGGGCTGATGCATAAACTCTTGTGCCAGGCCTTTAATTGCCGCAGGCATGGTGGCTGAAAAGAGCATGGTTTGATGTTGATTGGGAATCTGTTTTAAGATGGTTTTGATATCGTCAATAAAACCCATGTTTAGCATTTCGTCCGCTTCATCTAAAACCACGGTCTTTAATTGATTTAGCCGCAATGCCCGCCGCCGCAAATGGTCCAGGAGGCGGCCAGTAGTACCCACCACAATATGTTGTCCTTTAGACTGAGACAGGGCTCGGATTTGGCGGTTGATATCTTGGCCTCCATATACGGGCAGGGCCCTAATTTGCCCAAATTTTCCGATGCGGTTCAGTTCCTCCGCCACCTGGATGGCTAGTTCCCGGGTTGGGGTAACCACCAGAGCTTGCACCTGGTTCCGATTGGGATCCAATCGCTCCAACAAGGGGATGCCATAGGCGGCAGTTTTGCCGGTGCCGGTTTGGGCCTGGCCAATGATATCGTGGCCCGCCAGGGATAAAGGGATAGTTGCAGATTGGATAGGGGTTAGTTCTTCAAACCCCATTTCGTCGATGGCTTTCAGCACAGTGCGACTAAGCTGCAAGTCCTGAAAGGTAGTCAATAGAATCACTCTCCATGTGTGTTCTTTATAGTACATGGTTCCCAACTAGTAGGGCTATAAAACGCTGTTTTGCCAGGCGATAGCGGCTCAAAAATAGAAAGCCCAGCTTCGTTCGAAGCGGGGCTTTAATCCATATCACCAAAACCTAGCGATCCCAGGCCCAAAAGCATCTTTTCAGTGCCAGGGTAGCTTAGGAATCAAATTGTCGGTAAAGTAATCGGATGTACCTGCCACTAGGTACCCAACGTCGATCGATTGGTCGTCAAGCCGTAACAGCTAGACCATGTCCAGAAATAGTATACCACACCTGACCCCATTATGCCAAATCCGCTTTAATTTATTTTTTTGACCTGTAATCCTATCCCCTTATTCTTGACGATAGCTGATAATAACGGTAAAGTGGGGTTAGAATGACTGGTCCATATTGGGCTACAATTTCGGCTTTCCAGGCTGCAATATTAGGAAAAACCCTTATTATATAGGACCTTTATATTTCAGGCTATTACTTTAGGGGGTGATCCGTTGGCCAAGGAGGTATTGCTCAGCCTTAAAGGTATTACCAAAATATATGATATGGGAGAGATCAAGGTCCACGCCCTTAGGGAAACATTTTTAGACATACATAAAGGGGAGCTTATTGTTATCTTGGGGCCCAGTGGCTCCGGCAAGACGACCCTCCTTAATATCGTCGGCGGGATGGATCGCCCGACGGCGGGCCGCGTTTTTTATCGGGGCCGGGATCTCACCCAATTTAGTGAGCGGGAATTGAATTTTTATCGGCGGCGGGAAGTGGGCTTTATCTTTCAATTATACAATTTGATGTCGTCCTTGACTGCCCGGGAGAATGTGGAACTGGCCACGGAACTGGTGGCAAATCCCTTGCCGTTGGACCGGGTTCTTTCCAGCGTCGGCCTCAAGGAGCGGCTGGATCATTTTCCGTCTCAGCTTTCCGGCGGCGAACAGCAGCGGGTGGCCATTGCCCGGGCGGTGGCTAAAAACCCGGGCCTGCTTCTGGGCGATGAGCCCACGGGGGCCTTGGATTACGAAACCGGGATTCAAATTCTGGCCCTCTTGCGGCAAATCAATATGGACTATGGAAC
>DATERQ010000027.1:0-3374 GCA_035271345.1 bacterium
TAGGACCTATCGTCAAAATGCCCGGCGTGATTATTTTAGGCTGGTCAAACAAAGAAAACCCCCGTCGGAAAGCGATCAGGAACGCAGTTGTCTTATCTAGCCAGGAACCTGAGAGCGATAAAGTCACTTTTTGTTCTTCCAGGCCATGGCATATTAAATGAGCGTCAAAGCCAGGAACTGGCCACCATTCGGATCCTACATGATCAGCAGCAAACCATGTATAAAAGCAAAACAAATCGGATCAAAGACCGCATCGTCAGCATTAGCCAACCCCACGTTTGTCACATCGTCCGAGGTAAGGCTAAAGCAGCTACTGAATTTGGGGCCAAGATAGCTGTCAGCATGGTGGATGGCTACATATTTCTGGATCGCCTTGACTGGGACTCTTTCAATGAAAGCGTTGAATTAAAGCAAGCAATAGAGAGCTACAAGGAACGCTTTGGGTATTATCCGGAAGCGGTGCTAGCTGACAAAATCTATCGGAACTGTGATAACCGGGCCTACTGCAAGGAAAGGGGCATCACGGTTCAGTGAAGCCGCTGGGGCGCCCATCTAAAGATAGGCGTCCCAATAAAGAGTTCGAAAGGCAAGATATGAAACTATGCAATAGAATCGAAGGTGGGTTTGGGGTTGGGAAACGAAGGTACGATCTGGCCCGGATCAGGGGGCGCCTCAAGGAAGCGGCTAAGTGCGTGATCATATTACAGTTTTTGGTGCTTAATTTGGATGAAAATCGTTCTATTGTGGTTGCTTGATGGCTAAAATGGGAACTCTGGACGATGGTTCCGTAAGCCCTAAATTAATCCCGCTTTGGCCTATACTGGCGGGGATTGGTGCGATCGGCATTTTGCTTGCAGCTGTCAAAGAAGGGCTATTTATAATAGTCGCCAATATCCAGAATATCCCCGTACGTTGCCGCACCGAATTGGTCCATAAACCTTGCAACCACCTGGTGTACATAACGGGATTTAGTCCCCAAAACCAAACCTCAACCTTCTTTGATGGTGCACAAATCTACGCTAGGCGCCGGAGTCAGTCTTTTTCTTATAAATAGCTGATCTACCAAGGCGGCTTACAAACACACGTGCTAACAGCGCTGCCAAAAACCCTTGTATAGGTGGCGATCCGACTCTTACGAAAATCGCCATCGCAAACCCGATAGCCAATGATCCAAATGCTTCATAGTTTATTGGTCTCTTTGTGCTAACTATTGATTCAGTTCTCATATTTATTTTACCTAATATCAAGTAATCAGCTATTAATACACCCCCATAAGGTGGAATCAGTACCCCTATAATATCAGTAAACGCATACACATATGGTAAGATCCCCACCTTGGCAACCAGTGCAGCAATCGCCATTACCCCTCCTGCACCAACAATTACCCATTGTTCTCTTGAAAGGCGTGGCTTACCTTTGTTAACAACTTGATCCATATTAACCCACGCAAGCGAAAATGAGTACAGATTGTTGTCTGCTGTTGTCCACATCAACAAATACATAATTAGCAGTCCTGGAAGGGTGAGGTCCATGGAAATGAAAAGCTTGCCGATATCGCTTTGCCCCGTTATAATCGCACTAATAGTTGAAATTATGGTAATGAAACCGCCCAAAAAGAACCAGCCCGTCAAGTTACCTAGAAACACGTCCATAGGCGATCGTGTAAAACGACCTATATCACCGCCTGATAGAACTGCCCCTGTAATCCAAGTAGCGAACACTAATGATATCCCATCTAATAATGCCATTGGCTGTTCAGGTGTCCAGGAGAACACGCCAGCTACACCGATGCTTGATATCCCGTATAGGAGAAGTCCTATCAGCACTGGAACTGCAACCCAACTTAACCTGGCAAGGCCTTTGAACCCATAGAATGAAGTTATCACTATTGAGGCGAGAAACACCAGGCTTCCAATATACCAAGGTATAGACGGTATTACTTCATGGATTGTTAACCCTACAGTTGCCGTATACGCCCCAACGAATCCAGGTATCGTTAAAGAAATAAGAAAAGACGTAAGCAACTGCCCATAATAACCAAAAGTGGCTCGGGATAAAACAGTTGTACTCACACCTTGCTTACATCCTATATACCCAGTCAATGTTCCAATTACTACAAGCAGCAAATTACCCAAGACTATAGCTAGTATGGCATCACACATTGTGAAAGAAGTTCCCAAAACAGCGCCGACAAAAAACAGATACACTGTAGCGGCATAGCCCGCATAGACAGTTGCAGTAGAATACAAATCCCTACGGTCAGTTAGCGGCACTGGAACTACACCGTAGTCTAAATCCTTGGTCATTTTATTAAGATACCACCTTTCATTAGTCGTGACATGACTGATCAAGTATGACGCACTTACGATGTGCCAGAACAATACTCGAAACTTATTGCCTATATCATCGGCGTTAGTACAATTACAAATGCCCTTTTATTCCCATTGGCCCTGGCAGCGCATTCTGAAATAAACTCAACGTAGGTCCTGACTAAAAAGCAACACCTCAAATTTCAAATCGAGTAGGCACGTGTACATAATGCTGACGTGCTGTGGTCTAACTAGATAAGCAGAGTGTTTATAACCACCGCTGCCCTATATTTACCTGGTTGTTTAAAAACATTACCACACCATTTAGCAATTCCAAACCAATATCTCTACTTATATTCCAACAGTGACATATAACCTAATGCACCGTAATGACAATTTTTAAGAATATAATTTCATAGCAAGTTCTCTTTGTATCCTGCTAACTTACACACACTCCACGCCAAGCCTGCTGTCCACGCATTGCTTGGCATCTGGCTGGAAAGAAACTGGGTTTTTAAAGGGTATTCGAATACCCCTCCTGAATATGGACATCAGGTGGATAAAGCCATATCCAGGAAAGGGGTTAGGTCCGATACAGTTTTTCCAAAATATTTGGTTAGATGAGAACCTGGGCACCCCTGCTACGATATGCATACATTCATCGACCAACAGGTGGGTACTACGTCAATAAAAAGTACAACCGAAACGTAAATAAGTCCCCTTTATCCCGTTTCCCCCAGCGCTCGTCTTAATTGAGCATAATAATAATCTTCATATTCCTTTGGCGATAAATATCCGCAATGACTATGACTTCTTACGGTGTTATAGAAAGCTTCAATATACTCGAAAGCAAGTTTGTAGGCATGGTCTATGTCCTTGATCTTAAAGCGATACAGCCACTCTCTTTTGATTAAGGCATGGAATGATTCAATGCAGGCGTTTTGCCAGGGACTGGCTTTCTGTGAATAACTGGGCATGATATTGTTCAGGGCTTCGATGTAAGCGCCACTGACATACTGGGAGCCCCGGTCAGAATGGAGAACCAAAGGCCGGGTAGTGCGCCTT
>DATERQ010000028.1:0-2184 GCA_035271345.1 bacterium
GTTTTACTGCCCGAGCGGCCACAATATTATCCGCCGCTATTGCTCCCAAGCCGGGAACGCTCATAAGAGGTGGCAGTAATCCTCCATCCGTAACTCGAAATCTAGTGGGGTCCGAACAGGCAATATCTAAAGGGGTAAAAGTAAGGCCCCGCGCAAACATCTCTCGCATAACTTCTAGCACTATCAGAGAGTTTTTTTCTTTAACCGTAGCAACATTATTACCCTTGGACTCAAGCTTAGCTATTTGGGCTGCCACTTGTTCTTGTCCGGCTAATGCCAACTCCAATTCAAAATCCTCTAAACGCAAAGTAAAATAACTAGCGTAAAAAGCGGCTGGATAGTGTATTTTAAAATATCCAATACGAACAGCCATCATCACATACGCTACTGCGTGTGCTTTAGGAAACATGTATTTGATTTTTTGGCAAGAGTCTAGATACCATTTAGGAAGATTCTTGCTCACTAACAAGGCTTTCATCTGCGGATCTAGCCCCCTACCCTTGCGCACACTCTCCATGATTTGAAATGCTAGGGCTGGCTCGACACCTTTTTGCACCAAAAACAGCATGATATCGTCCCGAGTACTTATGACTTCAGATAATACTGCCTGCCCATTTTTAATCAAGTCTTGTGCATTGTTAAGCCAAACATCGGTTCCATGTGATAAGCCGGAGATCCGTACCAATTCACTAAAGGTCTGCGGTCTGGTAGCCAACAACATTTGCCGCACGAAGCGGGTGCCGAATTCCGGCAAGCCTAACGTGCCTATTTCGGAACCAATATCTCCTGGCGTAACACCTAAAGGGGACACGCCTGAGAATAACTTCATTGTATCTTCATCATCCATTGGTATTGATTGGGGATTGATGCCTGTCATCTCTTGCAACATTTTAAGCATGGTTGGATCATCGTGGCCTAACAAGTCCAGTTTTAACAACCTATCACTGATAGCATTGTAGTCAAAATGAGTGGTACGAACATGACTCTTAGCGTCGGCTGGATATTGAACCGGCGAAAAGTCCAAGATATCTTTTTCAGCAGGAACAATCATAACCCCACCGGGATGTTGTCCTGTGGTGCGTCTGATGCCGCACAGTCCTGCTACTAAACGGTCAGTTTGGGCTTGGCGAAATTGTAGATCGTGTGATTCAGCATAAGCTTTGACAAAACCATAAGCTGTCCGTTTAGCTATTGTAGATATGGTCCCAGCGCGAAACACTCGGTCTTGTCCAAACAATTCTTCTGTATAGCGATGAATTGCCGACTGGTATTCTCCTGAAAAATTAAGGTCAATATCCGGTATTTTATCGCCTCTAAAACCGAGAAACGTTTCAAAAGGAATGTCATGTCCGTCGGTTACCAACATCGTACTACACCGGGGACAGGTTTTCATCGCCAGATCATAACCGGAGCCTACCGTGCCATCGGTAAAGAACTCACTGTACCTACACTTGGGACAACGATAATGAGGTGGTAAGGGATTTACCTCCGTTATACCACATAAGGTAGCCACCAATGAAGACCCCACTGACCCTCGCGAGCCAACTAAATAACCATCTTCTAAGGATTTCCTTACCAAACGGTGTGCGATCAAATAAATAACAGCGTATCCGTTGGCCACTATTGATCTTAATTCTTTTTCCAATCGTTTTAACACCAAATTCGGTAGCGGTTCACCATACAGCTCAGTGGCCTGCTGTCTGGCCATGGTTTCAATTTCAGATTCAGCACCCGGGATATTGGGAACAGAAAGATCGGCTGGTATCGGTTGCACATCGTCAATGGAGTCTGCTATCTGAAGGGGGAAATCAACCACCACTTTGTAAGCCATTTCCGGGCCCAAATAATCAAACTCTTCCAGCATTTCCGTTGTAGTTTTGAAATACAGTGGGGCTTGAAAATCAGCGTCGCTGAACTTTTGTCCCGCCATCAGTATCCGTCTAAGCACTTCATCTTCAGGATTAAGGAAATGCACATCGCCTGTGGCCACAACAGGCTTGCCCAGTTTTTGACCGAGCTCGACTATTTGTCGGTTCAATTCCAAGAGTGCCTTTTCGGTAAGACGGCCCGCCCGCATTAGAAAAGCATTGTTTTCGCGTGGTTGAATTTCAAAAAAGTCGTAGAAAGAGGCTACCTGTTCGATTAGATCTGTTTCAGCATTGCGTAATAGGGCCTGGAACAATT
>DATERQ010000029.1:0-2721 GCA_035271345.1 bacterium
CAGCCACACTATTAGACATACCCACTTATAGAATTAGTGTTTTGGCAAAATAGGCTATATACCAGCGAGATACCGCTTTTTTATGTTATAGGCTTTAATATTTTTTAATATTGGGAGGGGAATGTTTATGGCATAATAGAATTGCATAAAACGGCAGCAAAAAGTGCATAGCTTAGCTAAGCAAAAAGAGGACATTGCCATCACGTTCTAGAATAATCCCTTCTGAACTAAAGGTAAAGGCAGGAGGGAATTCAAGAGGTGATAGCAATGGCCCAACAACAGTATATCAAACATCTTTACGAGAAAGAAGAGTGTAGTATTGCCGAAATCAGCCGGCGAGTTGGTGTCAATTGGCGAACAGCAGCTAAATATGCTAAAAAAGACGACTGGAATAAACCCATACAGCAGACCAAACGCCGGCAGCCGGTAATGGAACCTTTTTTGGACATCGTGGATACCTGGTTGATGGAGGACATGCTCAAGCCACGTAAAGAGCGCCGCACCGCAGCCTCTATACATAGGCAGCTAGTCAAAGAACATGGTTTTCAAGGTTCGGATAGAACAGTTAGGGCTTACGTATCTCGCCGCAAAAAAGAACTATATGCTGAAGCACAAGAGAAATACTTACGGTTGGAGCACCCACCCGGACGAGCCCAGGTGGATTTTGGGACTAGCCACATGGTGTGGGATGGAGCACTGAGGGAAATCAAGTATTTAGCGTTTTCCTTCCCATACAGCAATGCAGGTTTTTGTATACCGCTGCCTTGCGAAAATACGGAGTGCTTGCTCTACGCTATGATCCGGGTTTTCGAGTGGATAGGCGGCGTTCCGCCGGAAATCTGGTTCGATAACCTTTCGGCAGCAGTTGTGAGTGTTGGGAAAGGTGAACAACGGGAATTAACCGAAACCTTTCGCCGGTTCATGCTCCACTACCGGTTTGAGGCCAAGTTCTGTAACGCTAGCAAGGGCAACGAAAAAGGCCACGTTGAGAACAAAGTGGGCTATACACGGCGCAACTGGCTCATACCATACCCGACGGTTTCAAGTTACGAGGAATTAACGGCTGAGCTTTACCGGTTGGCCTTAGAAGATATGCAGCGCCCCCACTACGAGAAGAAAGTTACAATTGCCGAACTGTGGGAGGAGGACAAAAAAGCACTCCTTCCCCTGCCCACAATCCCTTTTGAACCAGTCCGGTTCGAGACTGCCCGTATAAATAAATATGGCCAGGTGCAATTCCATGGGGAAGTTTATTCGGTACCAAGCGCCCAGATTGGAGAGCGGGTGCTTCTCAAGCTCTGGTGGGACCGCGTGGAGGTCTTCAGCCGCAATGAGGAGCGTTTAGCCAGCCTCCCGCGCCGCTACACATTGAAAACCCAGCCCGTTGACTGGAAAGGATACTTTAGAATTTTTATCCGCAAACCCAGGGGTGCCCGGCACGCCACCATGTACCGGTTCCTCCCCGAGCAAGTTCGGCAGTACCTGGAGGAATGTGATCCGGCGCAATACCAGGAACGGCTAAGGTTCATTCATACCCTCCTGGAAGAAGGATTCACCATTGAGGCTATAGCCCAGGCCCTGGAGGAGGCCACGAAATGCCAGGTATACCATGCGCTGGATAGCGCCTTAATCCGTCATAAGCTGTACCGTATCACATTCCCGGACGCTCCCCTGGAGACTTTGAACGAGACCTATACGCCAGACAGCGTCAGACGTTATACGCCAGAGATCAAAGCATATGACCGGCTGGTGCCACAGGCGGCCCGGAAAGGAGGTGAACTCCGTGGCCAAGCTATCGTTGAAGGAGCAATGTAAGGCCTTAAAGCTGGCACATATCCCGTCTATTTACCTGGAGGTCACCTACCATGACCGGGAACAATACCTGACCGACCTGTTCGCAGCCGAACTTGAGGAACGTCATGCCAAGAAAATCCGAAACCTCATCAAGCGGGCGGGTTTCCCGGCACATAAGACATTAGAAGAATTTGATTGGAGCCCTGTTACCTTGCCAGGTTCCACCACCATCACTGACCTGGCAGAACTCACCTTCATCGAGCGCCGTGAAAACGTGCTGGCGCTTGGGGCCGTGGGAACCGGCAAAACGCATTTGGCCATCGCCCTGGGGATTCGGGCCTGTATGGAAGGGAGAAGCGTCCGTTTCTACCGCTGCCTGGACCTCGTCAATGCCCTGTTGGAAAATCACCGTCAGGGCCGTTTGCGGCGGCTAATGGCAGAGCTGGAAAAAGTCGATCTGATTATCATCGACGAGCTCGGCTTCGTGCCACTTCTCCGTGAGGGGGCTGAACTCCTATTCAACGTTGTAGCCCAAGCGTATGAAAGGCAAAGTATTATTGTTACTTCTAACTTACAGTTTGGCCAATGGAATACCGTGCTGGGGGATAACCGCCTCACAGCGGCGCTTATCGACCGTCTGGTCCATCATGCCCATATCCTGGCCTTTGAAGGGGAGAGCTACCGCCTGCAGAGGGCACTCTCCACGATAGCCGTCAACCAGTCAGACAACAAAGAGGACAGTATTACAAGTATGGCGAACTGAAATCTCCCCGAATCTTTGGGGGAGAAAGATTACCTAGCGTGATGGCAAACTCTGCATTTTTTCATTGCCGAATTCATCATTTTCTACTTGCCAAATACAAAGGATGATGTGTCTAACAATCTTATCGAGTGTTTTCACAAGCAGTTCAAAGCATGGTACAGAAC
>DATERQ010000030.1:0-5505 GCA_035271345.1 bacterium
TCAACCCACGGTGAGCGCCCATATTAAGAGCTTGGAAACTGAAATCGGCGTTCCCTTGCTGGATCGCTGCCAGCGGGAGTTGCAGCTTACAAAGGCCGGGAAGATTTTGTTTCAATACGCCCACCAGTTGCTGGACATCAAGAAAAAAGCCCTCTTTACCATTCAGGAGAAATACCGAATCGTAGAGGGGCATCTGGAGCTCGCTGCCAGCAGTGTTCCCGGGGCCTATATCTTGCCGGGATTGATGAAAAGTTTTCTTGAACAGCACCCCCAAGTCACCTTTGCCCTAACCTTGCATGACACTGGCCTGGTTTACCAGCAAGTGTGCAATTATACCCACAGTCTGGGCTTTGTAGGCGAGCCGGCTCCGGTTGATGAATTGGAACAGATTGAGCTGGCTGAAGATGAACTGGTGTTGGTGACAGACCCGGGAACTGAGCTTGAGGGAAAAAAATCGGGGCCGGGGCTGCCAGAAATTGATTTAAAATCCGACTCTGATTTCGAAACTTTTATCAAGCTTCCTTTCATTCTCCGAGAGCCTGGCTCAGCCACCAGGACCTTGTTTGAAAAGGCGATCCGGAAATTCAATCAAGGCCAGAAAGTCCCTTTGAATACGGTGGCCTATTTAGAGAGCCAAGAAGCCATTAAGGAGGCTGTTAAGGCTGGTCTTGGGGTAACAGTGATTTCCCAACAGGCAGTGCAAGAAGAATTGGCCGGCGGCCTGATGAAAGGCTACCGGCTCCCGGATCTCCAGCTACAGCGCTATTTCTACCTTATTTACCGTAAAAACCGGATCTTTTCGCCTTTAACCCAAGCCTTCTTGGACCATTGCCGAACCTATTTTGCAGCCGAAGACGAATAAGTGAACTTCAAAGCAGTCCCTGGGTAATTAAGCCCACCATACTTTTACCCCAATACCTGCTCCAGGGCGCGGGGAATTTCTTGAATAATAGCGGCCACCTGGGTGGCCGGAGTGGGGGCGGCAAAAGAGCCTGCCAAGCGATTTACCTTGGCCGCGGTAGCGGCAGCAGTTACTATCTCCAGGCCGGAGGCAATTAGGGCTGATACAATACCGGTGATGGTATCTCCGGTACCCCCAATGGCTTCCAAAACCTCCACCTTCGGGCTGTCTATCGTGGAGATGATCCCATTTTTGTCGGCAATAAAATCAGTTGCTCCCTTGACCAGCATATAAGTTGAGGCATTGTGGTGACGGTAGGCCCGTTTAATAAGGTCCGGAACCAAGTTTTCTTCGTGTAAGATAAAACCCCTGGTATAAAAGGGATGAGGGGATTTTTCATCAGCCAAGTAAGCCAACTCGCCGGCGTCTGGGGTTAACAAATCAAATGCCGGTGCATCCCCGCCCATTTTAGCTACATACATAAAGCCAGCATCCCCAATCAGCCTTGGCTGAGTGGGCATGGTTTTGATGGCAGTGAGAAACTTCTTAAATAACCTGACATCCGGTTGAAAATAATGCAGGGCTAGGGTCTGAAAGGGTTCAGCAGCGATCTGGTCTGTTAGGTGTCGATAAAGGCGCTTCGAACCCACACCGCTGCCGATATCCCCCACCAAATAACAATAAGGGTTAGATTCGCCCATATATTCTAATGTTTTTATTGCCGCTGCGATCATGGCTGGAGTGCCGCGGTTCACATCGACCTTCCAGTCCCTGATGGTTATTTTTTTCCCTTTAAGGCTGACGATACCGCCGGTTAAAGGGAATTTTTCATCGGGGATTGTCCCTACTATAGCGAGCATAATTTCACCATCCGATCATAGGCAATTTGAAGGGCATAGGCGCATAAGGTATAACCCACGTCTCGCGGTTGGGGCGCTTGGTCTATACTCTTGTTTACCATCTGGTCTGCAAGGTAAGGCACATCCGGGCAACCGCCCCCGGACACATTGACAATCAACTTTGACTTCTTATCTACGGTAATTTTCATGTTGGCGGCCCTGATCATTAAATAATTTCCATATGTTTTTTCGTGGACCAGATCAACCGGTTCCAGCAAAGTATTGTTTACCGGTACAACTTGTTCCGGTTTTATCTTTACTTCCGCCAGTCTTCGTATAATGGATAGTTCTTCAATCAGGGGAAACTCAATCACCAGATCGCAGCCGGTGCGGATTTCCGGCGGCGGGCCCTTAACTTGGATCTTCCAGCCCTCCGCTTTTAATACACTCTCAGCCCTGATGACAGCGGTGGTATTTTCAAATACCAATATCCCCCGATCTGATCCGGCTGGGGCCGCTTTATCTTTCTTCCGTCGGAATATATCGAGCATCTTAGTCGTCCCTTTCGATAGTGATCCTATAACCTTTGCCCTCTGCCCGGATATCAGCCACTGTCCAGCCTTGAGATTGGGCAGCCCGGACCACATTTTCTTTTGCGGTATCAGTATCAACCATAATTACAATGCGGCCTTTTTTAATCTTTTTAATCCCGTTTAAAGTCTTAATAACCGGCTGCGGACAAGAAAGCCCCCTGGCGTCGATAACATTACTCATATCTTTAATTCCTCCCTCAACAATCTTAATTTATACTCCCATTCTTTCTTGCATGGTAAAGCCAATGGCCAAACAGACCGCCAGGCCCAAAACCACTGCCATCATTCCGGCCGGGGTGGCCCCGGCAGCAGAACTGGCCAGGCCAAAGTTATGGGCAAAGGCTGCACCTACAATCATGCCCAAGACAAATACAGCGGCATCCCCGTCGCCTTCACCGGAGAGAAAGAGCTGGCGCCCAGGACAGCCGCCGGCCAAAGTAAAGGCCAGGCCGGCCAGCACCATGCCGCTAAAATTCCACAACTGCATTGTGTGGGCCACAGGTTGGTCCATAAAGCCAGGATTAAATTGGCTAAGCACTAAATTGGTGGCGAAGGCTGCTAGAGTCAGGCTGATAATTCCCATAAATAAATGCGTTTGTCGAAATAAAATCAGATCCCGGATGGCCCCCATGGTACAAAAGCGGCTCCTTTGGGCCAAAAAGCCAATAACAAGGCCAGCCATCAACGATACAACCAAGGCCGGGTGCAGGGAACCGGGGCCTTCGACACTGTAAAACAAAACCCCGCTCTGGGGCTGGCCGGAAATCTTGGGATTAAACATCATCAAGACAAGGAGCCCGACCAGGGCAAGGGGCAAAATCCAGCCGGCAGCTGCGTATGTTTTATGAGCGGGCCCTAGGTTATAGCCCCGTTCTAGAAATTTAGTTCCGATCCAAATGCCCACAGCCAGGCCCAGCAAGGCGGCGATGGAATTCCAATCGCCACCGGCAAGACGGAGCAAGGCCCGCCAAGGGCAGCCCAAAAATATCAGCGCTCCAATCATGGCGAAAGCACCGAGGACAAACCTCGCTATTGGAGCCGATCCTAACCGCGGCCTAAACTCATTAGACATTTGAGCCGCAATAAAAGAGCCCCAGACAAAGCCGATAATTTCCGGCCGCAGATATTGCACCACCGCGGCCCGATGCAAGCCTACCGCGCCGGTAAGATCGCGTAAAAAACAAGCTACACAGATGCCCATATTGGCCGGATTACCCCAAAACTGTAACAATGAGGCTAAAATGCCAATCACAACCCCGACACCGGTAAGCCCTTTCCTAGTTGCCAAAACATTCCTCATCAAGTTCCCCTCACTTGGTATGTAATAAAGGCTCACTTACAGTATAATGCCGGAAATTGAGGAACAAAAATCGTTTTTTTCTATCGATTGGTAGCAGTCGATAGACCTTTACTATCAAACAAAAAGCCAGGCGATCCTAGTCGGGGGATCGTCTGGCCCAAATCCGGTAGATTACGAAGCAGGGGGGCTGTTTTATGCTGCCTTTATCTTTTTTGGCCCAGCCATCGCTGGCCGAAAAGCATTCCAAGCCGGCGGTTGGCTTGATACTTTAGTTAGGACTGGTGCTGGCTGGGCAATTGGGTTGGGATTTGGCCCCTTGGCAATGTAGTGTCCGCGTTGAGAAGCAAATAATATGGCCCCCGGCTGCCCCAAAAAGCGAAAGGAGCTAGACCATGCCCTATGAAAGATCAAGAAGGTATCTTAACGCCTTTAGCGAAATCGAAGCTGCCCTTAGAAATTTAGTCCAGGCCCCCAAAGGCGAGCGCTTCTATAGTTTAGTGCGAAAATGCGCCCGGAAAAATAAAATAATTAGCAGGCATGCTGATGATTTAAGAGAGTTTGCCGACTTAAGAAACGCAATTGTCCACGAACGCTGCAACGGGGAACCGATAGCGGAGCCGCATCAAAACACAGTCAAACAAATAGAAAAAATCAGGGATCAGCTTATTGCGCCGCCCACAGTAGAACCATTGTTTTTTAGGAAGGTAGTATGGTGCACGCCTAGCGATCCCATGGGCAAGGTTTCAAAAATCATGTTTAAAAATTCCTTTTCCCAAATTCCAATCTATAAAAAAGGGCAGTGCTGCGGCTTACTGACAACAGAGACCATAACCAGATGGCTGGCCCACCGTTTGCAGCTGGCCGACACCGCTGCCCTAGAAAATGAGAGCGTGGAAGTGGTGGCCCGGTATTGTGAGTATAAAGATAATTATGTTATTGCTTCGAGGAAAGCTACTTTATTTGAAGCCCTGGATTGTTTTGATGGCTTTGCCAAACGAGGGCGAAACCTAGATGCATTAATAATAACCGCTTCCGGAGAAAGCGACGAAAAGCCATTGGGTATAATTACAGTTTTCGATTTGCCGGAAATTTACAGGGTAATTGGCCTTTAGACCCCTCTTTTTACCTTAAGAACCTGAACTAATTATAATTTGGTTTTCAAAGACATAAGCCTTGTTTAAACCTACCAGCTCTGTAAAGAAAGCCAGGGGGACATAAGTACGACTTTCCACCAGCTTTGGTGCAGCCCCCAGCTGCGCCGATGCCGTCCAAGGCCCCTTATAATTATCCCTTCCGATAGTCAAAGAAATATTTTCACCGATAGCAATGCTCCTTTTTTCTCCATCCCAATCAACACTCAGCCCCAGCGCTTCAACGATAGGTCGCAGCGGAACCATAACTACCCCCTTTTCGTTGGCGTAAGGCGCTGGCGCTTCTATCTTTTCCTTGTCTACTACGATTTCTAAAGTTGCATAGTCGATTATTGCTTTATTTTCCCCGCCTGGGTCGGACTTTGAGGAAGGAGATAAAACCACCACCTTCATCGGGCTTGTTTGTGCTGGAATGCTTTTGGTAGCAAGGCCGTAAATAACGAGCAATTTCTTATTAGCTAAAGTGCCTTCAAAAACTGACCCATCTTTCCAAATCAGCTCCGTATCCTCCGCCAGATTTAGCTTGAGCATCTTATCGCTACTGACAAAGTTTTCATCAAACAGGTCCGCCTTTACATTTCCTTCAAACTCCCCGATGATTAAAGCTTCCGCTTGATACTGGGGCGGATATATTAAGATCACTGGTTTTCTAGCGTCGATAAAAGAAGTAATTTTTTGCCCGATATCCAGTTCACCCTCGTTTACTAAATAAGTATCCGCC
>DATERQ010000031.1:0-7255 GCA_035271345.1 bacterium
CTTTGTTTGTAATGGGAATCAATCCCTGGGAAAGCTATTTTAGTATTTATCAAGATTCCCTAGACTCCACCTTGGGTCTCTATGGGCGACTAGGGATTGGCAACGAAGTGCTGGAACAAATGGAAGATACGCTCAGCCAAAGCCTCAGCATGATGCGCTATCTCATGCCCATGGCCATGGTTGTGGGGAGCTTGATCCTGGCTATAATCAATTTTTTATTGTCCCGTTCAATTTTGGCCCGCTTGGGGATAACTTATCCCGGATTCCCGCCCTTTTCCAGTTGGAAACTACCGCGAACCGTGGCCATGGGCTATTTGGCTGGGGTCCTTTTTGTCATCGCCTCCCATTATACCAGGCAGGAGGTTTTCCAGCATATCGGAATGAATATTCAGGCGATCTTTCAGTTGGCCTTGTTAATACAGGGCTTGGCTGTGGCCTGGCACTTTATGGAGGTTTATCGATTAGCCAAGGCGCTGAGAATAGCGGTCGTGGCCTTCGCTTTCATTGCCCCGGTTTTGGGGCAGATACTGTTTTTCATCGGATTATCCGATCTGTTTTTTGATTTGCGCCGTCTAGCTTCGTAAGGAGAGATAAATATGACCCCAACGGACTTACCGGACCGGCCCGGGGGGAGCCATTATCGCTGGTTAGTGTGGCAAGGGGTGTTGTTGGTACTGCTGGCCTGGTTTAGTGTACCGCTGGCCTTGGCGGCAGCGGTGGTAACAGTCGGCCTGGTATGGTATGAGCTGCGACGAAAGGGATTGCCGGCTCGCCCGGCCTCAGTGCCGGATTTGGTTGGTGAACATGAAAGTGAAGGCATTGCCAGAAGAGCCTTGTTGCATTCCCCTCTGCCCATGGTATTGGTAAGCAGGAAAGGGCGCTTGCTTCTGGCCAATAAAGCCTTTGTTGCTTTGTTTCCAGAGGTTCAGCGCGGTCGTAAGTTGCCAACGGAGTTCTCATCTCTGTCCAAGGGTGAAAGTGGTTCACTTATCCAGATCGATGGTAACCAGTATAGAATTGTGTTGGAACAATACGATTCTTTCAGCGGATTGGTGCAGGCCGTCTATTTAATCGATGAGCAGGAATCGGTACTGCTTAGGGCAGCACTAAAGGAACAAGCCCCGGTGTTGGGGTTGTTGCAAGTGGACAATTACGAAGAAGTGTTGGCCCGAACGCCGGAATCGCAACGGCCATTGTTTAAAGGGGCTATCGATAAGCTGCTCACTGATTGGGCTCAGGAAAATGATATCTATTTGCATCGTTATGCCGAAGATCGCTACATATTGGTGCTGACTGGGCAAGGTTTAGCCCTTTGCCAACAAAATAAGTTTGCTTTGTTGGACCGGATCAAGGAAATAGATTTTGGGAATATCATTCCGGCGACTATAAGTATGGGGCTGGGCACTGGCGCGGACAGTTTGTTGACCCTGGCTACTTATGCCCGGCTGGCCTTGGATTTGGCACTGGGACGGGGTGGCGATCAAGCGGTTATAAAAACGGAGCAAGACTTCATTTATTACGGCGGTAAAACCATGGCTCCGGAAAAACGGACTAAAGTGCGGGCTCGGGTTATTGCTCAAGCACTGAAGGAACTTATTGCCGGCTCCAACCGGGTGGTAGTAATGGGCCATGCCAACGCAGATGCCGATTCTTTGGGCGCAGCCGTGGCCTTGGCCCGGGCGGCCCGGGATTTGGATAAAGCGGGTTATGTGGTGCTGGATGAAGTTACGCCAGCCATCGAAATCGTTTACAATTATTTGCACGAACATGAGGGCTACCGGGGGATCTTTGTGGAACCGGGGGTGGCGATGCAGCTTGTGTCTGCGGAAACGCTCCTGATTGTGGTGGATACCCATAAACCTTCATTAGTGGTGGCGCCGCGGCTTTTAAAACGCACCCGAAAGACAGTTGTTATCGATCATCACCGGCGGGCGGAGGAATTCATTTCCGATCCTACTTTGATTTATCTGGAAAGCTATGCTTCTTCCACTTCGGAACTGGTGACGGAGATACTACAGTATTTAGGTGGGGTCCAAATGACTTCTTTGGTGGCGACGGCCCTGTTAGCGGGCATTACCGTGGATACGAAGAACTTTGCTTTTCAAACCGGCGTGCGCACATTTGAGGCGGCAGCCTATTTACGGAGAAACGGTGCTGATGCCCGTTTGATCCAAAAATTGTTTCAGGATGATTGGGATACCTTTGTCCGGCGAGCCCAGGTGGTAGAGGCCACGGTTTTGTTACCAGGGGGAGTGGCCGTGACCGAAGTTAACGATGGGGCCAGGGACAGCCAGCTTTTGGCGGCCCAAGTGGCCAATGAACTGCTCCATATTGATGAGGTGAGGGCTTCTTTTGTTCTCTATCCGACAAAAGATGGGGCCGCCGTCAGTGCCCGGTCGTTGGGGAATGTTAATGTGCAAATATTGATGGAAAAACTGGGTGGGGGCGGGCATCTGAATATTGCCGGCGCCCAGCTCAAGGGCTTATCAATGGCTTTGGCGCGGGAAAAGCTGGAACAGGCTTTAGATGATTATTTAACTGAGGAAGGTGAAACAGAATGAAAGTAATTTTGGAGCAAGATGTGGAGCGGCTTGGCAAACAAGGCGATGTGCTGGATGTAAGCCGTGGTTATGCCAGGAATTATTTGCTGCCACGGGGTTTGGCTAAAGAAGCCACAGCTGGCAGTTTAAAACAGGTGCGGCGCCAGCGTAAGGCAGAAGAGGTCAAAAGGGCCCGGGCCGAGGAAGAGGCACGGGACTTGGCTCAAAGGCTGTCGGGGCAGATGGTGACCATAACTGCACGAGCCGGGGAAGGAGGACGCCTGTTTGGTGCCGTCACCAATCAGGATATTGCCGCTGCCGTTAAGAAACAACTGAGGGTGACTGTTGACAAAAGGCGGATCGAGGTTGATGAACCGTTAAAGTCCTTGGGGGATCACAGGATAACCATCCGCCTGTTTACCGATATAATGGCCGATCTTGTCGTTAAAGTGGTGGCAGATTAAGGCTAAGGGCAGATTAGCTTAATAAAGGGATGGGAAAGGATTTTGAGGGAGAGAAGAGAGGATGGCCCTTAGTAGCGCTATGGATCGAATACCGCCTTGTAATATAGAGGCGGAGCAATCGGTGCTGGGTTCCATGCTTTTGGATGGCCAAGCAGTGATAACAGCAGCAGAAATCCTCCGGGAAGATGATTTTTACCAAGATAATCATGGGCAGATTTATAATACCATGATGGAGCTGGTGAATCGCGGCGTTGCCTGCGATTTGGTCACGGTGAGCGAAGCGCTGAACAAAAGCGGAAAGCTGGAGCTGATTGGCGGAATCGGCTATTTATCTGATTTGGCTTCCGCCGTACCGAGCACTGCCAATGTGGAGTATTATGCCCAGATTGTAAGCGAAAAGTCCCTGCTGCGCCAGCTGATTAGGGAAGCCAACCAGATTATAGAGCATAGTTATGCTGCCGGCGATGAAGCAGCGGCAATTTTGGACCAAGCCGAAACTGCCATCTTGGAAGTAGCCCAAAGGCGTAGCGGGCAAGATTTTTTCCCTATTCGCGATGCCTTGTTGGAAGCGTTTGACCGTATTGAATACCTGTATCAGCATCGCGGTGTGATACCGGGAATTTCCACTGGCTTTAGGGATTTGGATCGCTTGACCAGCGGTTTACAGCCGGCGGATTTCATCGTGGTGGCAGCCCGACCTTCCATGGGTAAAACGAGCCTTTGTTTAAATATTGCTCAACACGTAGCCACTAAAGAAGGAAAGCCGGTGGCCTTATTTAGCTTGGAAATGTCTAAAGAACAATTGGTGCAGCGGCTTTTGGCCGCGGAAGCACGGATTCCAGGGCAGAAGCTTAGAACTGGCGATTTAGATGAAGAGGATTGGCCGCGGCTGGTGGCAGCCATGGGCAACTTATCTGATGTTCCTATTTTCATCGATGACAGCCCGGTGTTGACGGCCATGGAGATAAGGGCCAAAACCCGGCGGCTGGTTCAAGAACAAGGGCCGGGACTGGTTATTGTGGACTACCTGCAGCTCATTGCCGGCCATGGACGAAGCCGGGATAGTCGTCAGCAGGAAATTTCCGACATATCGCGTTCACTGAAGGCTTTGGCTCGGGAAGTGAAATGCCCTGTGGTGGCTTTGTCACAGCTATCCCGAGCGGTGGAACAACGGCAAAGCAAACGCCCGGTGCTGTCTGATTTAAGGGAATCCGGTGCGATCGAACAAGATGCGGATTTAGTTGCTTTTATTTACCGTGACGAATACTACAATCCCGAATCCGAATATAGGGGCATGGCTGAGGTGATCGTGGCCAAACAGCGGAACGGACCAACCGGCGATGTGCACCTGGCCTTTTTACCGGACTATACCATGTTTCATGACCTAGCCTTTGATCCGGTACCGAATAATGGTGGGTCAGAGCAAGACTTTGGCTAATGGGATACAAGAATGGCAACGAGAGTTTACCGGGTGCTGCTTAGTGAGGTGATGCTGGTGCAGGAGCTGGAAAAACAGACTGTGCAGCTTATTTCCCGGTTCGTGAAGGAAAAGCTGGGCCGGCTTAGTCCATTATGGTATGAACGGTTATATAGCCTTCCTTCCGAGGCGAAAAGTAAACGGGATCTGAAAATACTGGTACTGGTTGTCTATTATGCTTGGCAGAAAGATGTGCGCTCAGTTCGATATTTGGAAAACCTATTTTTTAACTGGCGGGAGCATGGCGTGCCTGGCTGGGTGCCAAAACGCCTGGCAGCAGCCGATCCGCCGGTGGAAGACGAACTACTTAAGGAGTTTGGTTACCATGGAGAAACTGACCGGCCTTTTGACGTCCGCGCTGACGAATACTACCGCTTCTATCGCCGTTCCACCGTGGGAGATGAATAAAGAAGATATTCAGTCCCGGGTGGAACAAATCAAACAAGAACGGTGGGCATTGCAGTCCGGGCAAAAACCGGACTCGCGCCCAGGGCATCATGTCCGCTTTGAAGCCGGAAAGGATAGCTATTGGCGATTTTATGGGCCCGGCCGCTATTATTGCCGGCGCTGTTTGGATTTGGAAAAGCTTTATGAAAAACAGGATGGGGTCATTACTGTAACCCCTTGTGTTTGTGTGGAACAGCGGCAGCAAGAAGCGGAAACCAGGTTACTCAGAAGGAAACTTGCGGTCACCGGTTTAAGGAAAAAATTTCTCAGCCGTAACTTTGAGAATTTCAATGTAACAAAGCTCAACCGACCTGCCTTTGAGGCGGCGCGTACCTATGCTGAAAAGTTTTCGGCCCATAACCAAAGCGGCCGCAGCCTCTTTTTAGTGGGCGATACCGGGCGTGGCAAAACACACCTGGCGGCGGCAATTGTAAAAGATATAGTAAGCCAGGGTTATCAAGCGGCCTTTGTGGTAACGATTGAACTTTTAAGTGATATTCGGGCTACTTACCAAACAGAAGTCAAAACCGAATGGCAACTTCTAGGTCCGCTAAAACAGGTGGATTTACTGGTGCTGGATGATATCTCGGCCCTGGATCAATACTCAGATTGGGAAAAGGGAAAAATCTACGAACTCATTAATATGCGTTATGAGAGCGAGAAACCGTTGGTGGTTACCTGCAACAAGATGGTGGGTTGGGTTAAAGACCGGTTAGGTCAAAAAGTGGTGGACCGCTTGCTGGAGATGTGTGGTGATTTAGTTCAGGTGGATGGGGAAAACTATCGTAAACGAATTGCTGACCGGGCCCGACGGCAAAAGAACTGAACCCGAGTGCCGCCAGTAATCAGGAGCCGGATGTTTTCGGTCAGCATAAGGCACAGAGTTCGTTCCAATGCTAGTATGGCTGCAGGCGGGAAGGGTGATTGGGTGCAAACCAAATATGATGTAATCGTGGTGGGAACGGGGCCAGCCGGTATTTTTGCAGCGGCAAAGCTAAGCAAAAATAAAGATTTAAGGATTTTAATGCTGGAAAAAGGGTTAGATATTTCTGTTCGCAGTTGCCCGATGAAAACAAGCGGCATTTGCGCCCGCTGCAACCCATGCTCTATTGTATCCGGTTGGGGTGGGGCTGGGGCCTTCAGCGATGGTAAACTCACCCTTACCACTGACTTTGGTGGTTGGCTGGATGAGTTTGTGGAACGCGGGCGGGTAGCCGAACTGATTAACAGCGTGGACAAGGTCTATTTACGCTATGGAGCCCCGGATGAAGTGTTCGGTACCGACCATGATCAAATAAAAGAAATCCAACGTCAAGCAGCTCGGGCCGATTTAAACTTGGTACCGGCTCGGATTCGGCATTTAGGTACAGAAAAGTGTTTTGCCATTTTAAGTGCCATGCGCGATGATATTGGCCGCCGGGTGGAGATCAGGTTTAAGACCCCGGTGCGACAGATTTTGGTTAAAGACGGGCAGGCGGTGGGTGTTGAAACCGAACAGGGAGAAACCATAAAAGCAAGGTATGTAATTGTCTCCCCGGGGCGTGACGGATCCGACTGGTTTTCAAAAGAAGCGACGCGGTTAGGATTAAAAATGGAAGTAAACCCGGTGGATATTGGAGTCCGAGTAGAGGTGCCTGGGGTGATAATGGAGCATCTCACTGATGTGGTTTACGAGTCAAAATTTATCTTTTTTTCAAAGGCATTCGATGATCGAGTTCGCACTTTTTGCATGAATCCATACGGCGAAGTGGTGCTGGAAAATAACAGCGGCTTATTGACAGTAAACGGCCACTCTTATGCCGAAAAAAGAAGCGAAAATACAAATTTCGCCCTCCTGGTAAGCAAAACTTTCACCGAACCGTTTAAGGAACCAATTGCTTATGGGAAATATATCGCTAGCCTGGCAAATCTGTTAGGCGATGGGGTGTTGGTACAGCGATTGGGAGACTTTCTTTCCGGTCGGCGCAGTACCGAGGAACGATTGCGGCGTGGCATGGTGGAGCCGACATTAAAAGCAGCAACACCAGGGGATTTGAGCCTAGTGCTTCCTTATCGCCATATGGTAAGTTTAGTGGAAATGCTAAAAGCGTTGGACGTAGTGGCCCCCGGTGTCTATTCGCGCCACACCCTTCTTTATGGGGTTGAAGTAAAATTTTTCTCTTCTAGGCTGGAACTGACCTCAGAGCTGGAAACAGGCATTAACAATCTTTTTGCCGCCGGTGATGGAGCCGGGGTCTCTCGCGGCTTAGTGCAGGCTTCGGCCTGCGGCCTGGTATGCGCCCAAGCGATCCAAAACCGGGAAGCCTAGAGTTGCCATAGCCAAACCC
>DATERQ010000032.1:0-4506 GCA_035271345.1 bacterium
CTTATGATGACATCACGGAACAATATCTCTCCTTTGCTGAAGCCGCCGACAACCTCAAAGACGGTAATGTGGATGTTGCCTTTGTAACGGCCGGATTCCCTACGGCTGCCATTATGGACATCGCCGCTCAGCATGAAGTGGTGCTTCTTGATGTCGATGAAGATACTGCTGACGCTCTAATTGAGGACTATCCGTTCTATACCAAAATAGTAGTCCCGGCTGGAACTTACACCACCCAGGAAGAAGATAACTTTACCGTGGCTGTGATGGCGATGTTGGTTGTCACCGATGATATGGACGAGGATTTGGCTTATGATATGACTAAAGCCATTTACACCAACCTAGATCGTTTACAAGCAGCTCATGAAATTGGTAAGATGATCACTAAAGAAGGCGCCTTGGATGGTATGCCCATTGAGCTGCATCCAGGAGCGAAGAAATACTTTGAAGAAGAAGGAATACTCTAGGCACTAGCAGTCGATGTAGCTGTGTTTACTGTTGCATCGTTGCAGCAATAAGGCTGGAGGTGACTGGGCACTGGCTCGTCCAGTGCCCAGCTCTGTATGAGAAAGCAATATTTGTTTTTGTTAACGCTATTGATATTGGCGCTGGTATTATTGTCAGTACCCATGACTTACCTGACCGTGGAAGATGACTGCGGAAGACTTGTTTTGACACCGGCCCTCGGGTTGGGACGGCGCTTTAGCCTGAAATACAGACACTCGGTTGAAAAAACACTTTGCTGGGAAGATTTTATTGTTAACAAGGACGGCGGGTTGGTTCTGGTGGCTACTCGGTATGAATCATTAGGGGTTGGCTTACCCTTCGCTGTTGGTGAGGGTGAGCTTGATAATAAAGAGGGGCAATTCCATTTGACCGGCCTCGATCGACATTTTCCTTTTCTATCCCTACGGACCATGCCTGTGGCTGAACACGCGCTATTGGTGCGAGGATGGACTTATAAATTAACTGATTTCTTTACTCCTGGAGCGATGATAAGAATTGAAGCCCAAGACCTGTCACTGCTTCAGCTTCTCAGCTATAAACTGAGTAAGGGGGAAGAATAACTTGGCGGATACACCGAGGATTAGACCGGAAGAGACAATTGATGTCGATGATTTTTTGGCTCAATACGACCGGGAATCTGATTATCGTCGCTTGACCGGAGTCGCCAGTCGAGTGATATCGATTATTGCTATTTGTTTCTCTTTATTCCAACTCTATACCGCTATTTTTGGGGTTCTGGATGCGATGATTCAACGTGCTATCCATTTATCGTTCGGTATGGTGTTGGTATTTTTACTTTATCCCAGCCGGGGTAGCTGGTCCCGGACAAAACTCCACTTGGTGGACGTGGTGTTAGCCGTGGTGGGCGGGTGTTTACCTCTGTACATTGTGCTAAACTATCAGGAACTGGTGCTTAGGGCCGGGACTGTTACCCAGATGGACCTCATAGTTGGTACTATTGGGATCTTGTTTGTGTTGGAAGCAGCCCGGCGGGTGGTTGGAATGCCGATTGTGGTGGTGGCCTGCACTTTTATCACCTATGCTTTTATTGGTCGCCACCTTACTAAACTCCCCGGTGCTCTTAAAATCCTTGCTCATAAGGGTGTGGGCCTAAGGCAGTTAGTGTACCACTTATATTTCACTACTGAAGGAATTGCGGGCATCCCGCTAGGGGTGTCTGCCACTTTTATTTTCTTGTTTATATTATTTGGGGCCTATTTGGAAAAAACCGGAATGGGCGAACTTTTTATTGACTTGGCCAATGCCATCGCCGGTTGGGCCAGTGGGGGGCCGGCTAAAGTAGCAGTGTTGTCCAGTGCTCTTATGGGAACCGTATCAGGGAGTTCGGTAGCCAATGTGGCCGGCACCGGTAGCTTTACTATTCCAATGATGAAGAACTTGGGTTACAGCCCGGAGTTTTCCGGTGCTGTGGAGGCGGCCGCATCCACTGGCGGCCAACTAATGCCGCCGATTATGGGGGCGGCGGCATTTCTCATGGCTGAGTTTACTGGACATCCTTATATCCAGGTGGTAAAAGCAGCAGTGATCCCGGCGGTCTTGTACTATATGGGTATTTGGGCCGGGGTCCACTTGGAAGCAAAACGTTTGGGGCTAAAAGGTATACCTCGGGCTGAACTGCCTAAAGTAGGGCCACTGCTGTTGGAGAAGGGGCATTTGATCTTGCCATTGGCAGCTATTATTTACCTGTTGGTTACGGGGCGCACACCGATGAGAGCCGCACTGTGGGCGATCTTCTTATCAATAGTTGCTTGTATGCTTCGACGCTCTACCCGGATAACATTGTTGGATGTTATCGACGGACTTGAACAAGGCGCTCGGGGCGCTCTTAGTGTAGTGGTAGCCTGCGCTACAGCGGGGGTTATAATCGGTGTGGTTACCAAAACCGGGTTAGGGCTAAAGATGGCCACCACTTTGGTGGACATAGCCGGCGGGAGATTGTTGCCCACTTTGTTCTTTACCATGGTGACTTCTATTGTATTAGGCATGGGTGTACCCACCACCGCTAACTATGTAATTACTTCTACCATTGCAGCTCCGGCTTTGATCCAAATGGGTGTTGCTGTTATGCCGGCACACATGTTTGCGTTTTACTTTGGTATCATTGCTGACGTTACCCCGCCAGTGGCTTTAGCCGCCTATGCCGGCTCCGGAATAGCTAAAGGGGATCCGATGAAAACGGCATTCAATGCTTCCAAATTAGCCATCGCTGCTTTTTTGGTGCCCTATATGTTTGTAATGTCTCCGGCGCTATTGTTGATGGATGCTACTTTACCGGTTTTAATCAGGGTCATTGCTTCAGCCATCATCGGCATGACCGGTATTGGTGCTGGTATAGCTGGTTTTCTTCTTACCGAGCTTACTTGGCTTGAACGGCTAATATTATTGGCTGGTGGATTGCTGATGCTGGATCCGGGTGGGTTCACCGACTTTATCGGGCTGGCTTTACTGGTGGGAGGGTTCGTTATCCAGCTAATAAAATCAAGACAGGCAAAGGAAACAACGGCTGCTTAAAGGTCGATGGCAACTTTTCTTGAAGACTTTGTGAAACTTGAATGCACCTTCTGGACAGCAGAAAGCTTGGGTAGTACAATCTTAGTGTAAACAATAACCCAAGTATAGTTCAGGAGGTGCAATTTCACATGGAGAACTTATGGGGTCAGTGGAAGAGACAGGGGAAGAATCTTTTTGTGGCAGTGGTTGCTCTTCTGATCGGTATTCTTATAATCACTGGCTGTACAGCAACTATTAACGGCGGAGACAGAGACTTTGTTCACGATGGCAAGCGCGACGTTCAAGCTGCTCCAGTACAAAGAGTACCGGTTACCGATATTCTGCCCGGGGGAGACCCCAATGCCATTGCTGATATGGTGGATGAAGTGGGGCCGGCAGTGGTGATGATAAATACTACAGTAGTACACAAGCGCCAGGGGATAGATCCATTTTTCGACGATCCTTTCTTTCGTTTCTTTTTCGGCGATCGGATTCCGTCCGTGCCGGAGGGGCGACGAAGCCAAGGGTTAGGCAGCGGTTTCATAACTAGCTCTGATGGCTACATTCTGACCAATGAACACGTGGTGGGCGGGGCAGACGAAGTACAAGTTACTGTGAGCGACTACGATGATTCATTTCCAGCCGAAGTAGTTGGCACCGATAAAGAGCTTGATTTGGCGATTTTGAAGATAAAAGCCCCAAAACCATTACCTACAGTTAGTCTTGGGAATTCGGATCAAACACGCGTGGGCGAGTGGGTCGTGGCTATTGGTAACCCGTATGGGCTTGACCATACAGTGACCGTGGGGGTAGTAAGCGCAAAAGGCCGTCCCGTACCGGTTCAAGATCGTATTTATAAGAATCTGCTCCAGACTGATGCCGCTATCAATCCCGGCAACAGCGGCGGGCCCTTACTAAACCTAAGCGGAGAAGTGATTGGAATCAATACCGCTGTCAATGCTCAAGGACAGGGATTAGGTTTTGCCATTCCCATCAATACCGCTAAGGAAGTCATGGACTCTTTACGCACTGAGGGCAAAGTTATTCGCCCCTGGCTTGGAGTATCACTGTTGGATGTGACGGCAGATTTGCAACAATACTTTAAGCTACCGGATCGGCGTGGTGCCATTGTCGGTGAGGTGGTGGCAGGAAGCCCGGCCTCGAAGGTGGATCTAAAAGTGGGAGATGTAATTCGAAAAGTCGATGACCAGATAGTGGAAAGTGCTCAAGATTTGGTGGATGTTATTCAATCCAAAAAAATTGGCAGCACAGTGGGCTTAGAGGTATACCGCGACGGGCGGACGATGCTTCGATTAGTTGAAATTGGAGAGAAGCCATAAAAACATGAATGAAAGACTATCTTTACAAACGGAGCTTGTGCCCCGGGGTGACCAGGAAAAGGCCATCAAAGATTTGGCCAGGGGTATAATCGAAGGCAATAGCCATCAAACTCTGCTCGGGGTTACAGGCTCTGGTAAAACTTTTACC
>DATERQ010000033.1:0-18694 GCA_035271345.1 bacterium
GCCTAGCATGGGATTGAACTCGACTAAAGACCGCACTTTACGGAGCAATTCCTGCAACTCTTTCAGACGAGCCGGGTCCTGCTGGGTAAAACGAAGCGTGTTAATTTCAACCAATAAATCTTCTACCCGAGGCAAAAACTCATGCAAGGGTGGATCCAACAGTCGAATAGTAACCGGATGCCCGGCCATGGCCTTTAAAATATGGTAAAAATCCTCCTCTTGGACTTGAAGCAAGCTTGACAAAGGCTGGCGCCGATCTTCAGCTGTGTCAGCCAAAATCATTTCTTGAACCAAAGGGAGGCGGGTAGATTCCATGAACATATGTTCGGTCCGGCAAAGACCGATCCCAGTGGCACCAAACTGACGCGCCTGGATCACATCACGGGGGTAGTCAGCATTAGCGCGCACGCCCAGGGTCCTGACCTTATCTGCCCAGGATAAAATAGTCTCAAAATCGCCAGTGAGTTCAGGCTCGATCATGGGCGCTTCACCTAGAATAACATGCCCGGCCGCCCCATCGATAGTTATTATCTGGTCTCTTTCTATGGTCTGACCATCCACAACAAATAGATGGTTTTCGGCATCGACCCTAATACTTTCGCAGCCACAAACTGCCGGTTTTCCCATACCCCGTGCCACCACTGCCGCATGGCTGGTCATACCGCCCCGGCTGGTGAGCACCCCTTGGGCTTTAATCATGCCATGAATATCATCGGGGGTTGTCTCCGTCCGGACTAGGATCACGGCTTCTCCGTTATCCCCTCGCATTTCAGCCTCATCGGCTGTAAAAACCACTTTTCCGGTCGCTGCTCCAGGAGATGCTGGTAGGCCGCGGGCAAGGATATCAATCTCAGCATGTGGATCAATCCGGCGATGCATAAGTTGCGTTAGTTGAGCCGGATCCACTCGGAGCAAAGCTTCTTTTTTGCTGATTACTCCCTCCCGTACTAAATCCACCGCCACCCTCACCGCAGCCGCCGCAGTACGTTTACCAGATCGAGTCTGCAGAATATACAGTTGTCCCTTTTGCACGGTAAACTCAATATCTTGCAGGTCACGGTAATGTTCTTCCAGCAATTGGGCCGCCTGCTGGAATTCAGCGTAGACCGTGGGCATTTCAGCCTGCAAATGGGCTATTGGCTGCGGCGTTCTAATGCCGGCTACTACATCCTCTCCTTGAGCATTTATCAAATATTCACCATACAGTGACCGCTCGCCGGTGGCAGGGTCGCGGGTAAAAGCCACCCCCGTACCCGATGTAGGCCCCATATTACCATAAACCATCGCTTGGACGTTTACGGCCGTCCCAAGATCATCCGGAATTTTATTGAGGGCACGGTATACTTGCGCTCGTTCATTGTTCCAAGAGCCGAATACCGCTTTAATTGCAACCAGCAGTTGAAGGTACGGATCCTGGGGGAATACCTGTCCGGTGTGATCATAATAAATGTCCTTGAATTTCGCCACGACAGTTTTTAAATCTTCCTCGGCCAGGTCAGTATCTGACTGAATTTTTTTGGCTCGTTTGACACTGGTTAAGGTCTGCTCGAACGCCTGGCCAGGAACACCCATGGCCACATTACCAAACATTTGAATAAACCGACGGTAACAATCATAGGCAAAACGTGGATTGCCGGTTTTTTCCGCCAACCCTTTTACACTGGCATCGGTGAGTCCAAGGTTTAAGATCGTATCCATCATTCCTGGCATAGACACCGGGGCTCCGGAGCGTACTGATACCAATAATGGGTCAAGTACATCGCCGAATTTTCTCACCATTCCCTGCTCCAAATATTGCATTCCCCGTTGCACCTGTTCTTCCAAACCCTCTGGGAACCGATTATTCTGTCGTAAAAAAGTATTGCATGCTGTCGTTGTAACAATAAATCCAGGCGGGACAGGAAGTCCGATCCTGGTCATTTCAGCTAAATTTGCCCCTTTACCCCCTAACAGGTTTTTCATGCTGGCATCGCCTTCGGCAAAAGTGTAGACGAACTTTGTCATAGAGTCTCCTCCTCGTTGATAAGCTGCATGATTTTTGTAGCTACTTCTTCCACCGCCATATTTGTGACATCCAAAACAGGGCATTCCAGTTTAGCCATCACTTCTTCGGCAAACGCCACTTCCTTGTTAATGCGATCCGGACTGGCATAATCGGCGTTTACATGCAATCCCATGGTTCGTAGCCGTTCCTGCCTTATTTCCACTAGTTTAGCCGGTGATACCGTCAAGCCAATAACCTTACCCGGGGGAAGGGCAAATAGCTCTTCTGGTGGTGATATACCAGCCATTAAAGGAACATTGGCTGCTTTTATTTTTTGGTTGGCTAAATAAAGGGATAAGGGGGTCTTGGAGGTCCGGGATATTCCTATAAGCACCACATCAGCCCAGGCAAAACCACGAAAGTCCTTCCCATCATCAAAGCGCACAGCAAACTCCACTGCCTCTATGCGCTCAAAGTAATCTTCATCTAAACGTCGGATCAACCCAGCCTCCAGTTTTGGCGGCCCCGGCATGATAGCATCTAAAGCCTCCAGTACGGGGCCCATTATGTCCACCGCCACCAAACCCAACTCTTTGGCGCCTGCGGTCATAGCTTCGCGAAGCTCAGGTAAGACAAAGGTATACACCAAAATGCAATTCATCCCCTCGGCCTCCAGGAGCACATCTCTTACATCAGATGGTTCGGCCACAAATGGTACTCGTCGCACTTTTGCCGGCGGCGACCCTTCAAATTGGCTTAAAGCCGCTCTCACTACTAATTCAGCCGTCTCCCCCAAAGAATCCGAGAGGATGAAGACTACTGGGCGCTCTTTCTTGATATGTCATCCCCCCTAACTGATTTTTTCACCAAGTTCTGCCACCAATTTAGTGATGGTGCTGCGAGAGATGCGACCTAGAAGCTCTTGCTTTTTTTCGCTATCACCAGTAAGGCGTACTACCGGTAACACATCTATCCGATAGGTAGTAAGCTTATCGGCCGCACGAAAGATGCTTTCCTCTACACTTACAGTGATAACCTGGGATACTCGGGTCATGATAAGCCCCACTGGGACACTGTTAAGATCCGTTTGCCCTAGGCTTAAACGAAGCAAATCCCGACGAGATACAACGCCGGCTAAGAAGCCTTCTTCATCCACCACAAACACTGTCCCCTGGTCTTCCAGCATCATAGTTACCAATGCGTCATAAGCAGTAGTATCAATGGGAACTGCCAGCGGTGCAGCTTTCACATCCCCAACAGTAAGCTCTTTCAGGTAGGATAAGGCCTCCACTTCCCCCTCACCGATATAAGTATACCCTACGCGGGGTTTTGCTTCCAAGATACCAGCCATGGTAAGAATGGTAAGGTCAGGACGTAAAGTTGCCCGAGTCACTTCCAGGCGGTTGGCTACTTCTTCGCCGGTAATAGGGCCTTCGGCCTTTACGATCGCAACTATGTTTTTTTGTCGAGCCGTAAGCTGAATAACGCATCACCTACCTTCCTCCTGCTGCCATGCCGGTATTCGGCTGATCAATCTTACACACATGGGTATTTCTCCCCGGGTAATAAAAGTCCTCCTTTTTCCCCATTGTCCGCCTTCCCGGGCCGATATTATTTTGCTTCCAATACCAATTTACTAAAATCACCTATGGACAAAGCCAAAGCCTGAAGTTTCTCCAATAAAGCCAGTCGATTAGCGCGAACGGCCTTGTCTTCTGCCATAACTAATACTTTGGTAAAAAAGTTATCTATTGGAGCCACCAAAGTAGACAACTGTTCAATGGCTTTTAAACCCTGTTCCTGCTCCAACAGCTTTGGTACCATTGCTTCAACCTGCCGATAACGCTCGTACAAATACAGCTCGGCTGGTTCAATTAACAGTTCCGGCCAAAAGTCTTTCCCTTGCGCCTGTCGAGCCAAATTAGCAACTCTGATGAATGCCCGCACCATGTCAGCAAAAAAAGGTTTTCTTCTCACGGCGGAAATCAGTTCTGACCGCCGGTAAGCCTGGCTTGGATGATGGGGTAGAACAGCCAGTACGGCTTCAACCACATCGTACCGGATCCCTTTATTCTCCAATACAATGCGCAGTCGCTGGGTAAGAAACTCGTCAATCACCATTACCACTTTGGAGCCTGATCTCGGCATCAGCCCCTGCTGGTCATAATAAGCAACTGCCTGTATAGTTAGTTCATAAAGGGAAAATTCCAGCCCCTGGTCCAACATTATATTTATGACTCCAGTAGCCAAGCGCCGCAAGCCATAAGGATCTTCGGAGCCGGTGGGCATTAAACCTCGTCCAAAACAACCGGCTATTGTGTCCATCTTATCGCTCAACGCCAACAAGGCGCCGCTCAAAGTAACCGGCAGTTCGTCGGTGGCAGATCGCGGTAGATATTGTTCGGCCAGGGCTTGCGCCACCACAGTATGTTCCCCTTCCAATAATGCATATTCTCTGCCCATTATTCCTTGTAGTTCGGGAAATTCGTTCACCATGTTAGTAGTAAGATCAGCCTTGGCTAAAAAGGCAGCACGCTCCAATAAAGAACTGGTACTGTCATCTAACCGAACCTGTTTCGTTAAAAAGCGAACAAGGGATATTAGACGCTGGCTTTTGTCATACAAGCTGCCTAAACCTTCTTGAAAAACAATTTGTCCAAGCCTTTCCACTCGTTGAGCTAAGGACGTTTTCAGGTCTTGTTGGAAGAAAAACCGCGCATCGGCCAGACGAGCTCGCAAGACCCTTTCATTACCAGTCCGCACTAAATCAAGATGATCGGTATTGCCATTTCTTACTGCAACGAAATAAGGTAGTAAATCGCCTTCATGGTTTACTACTGGAAAATAGCGCTGGTGGTCCCTCATGGGCGTAATAATAACATCAGATGGCAAGTCCAAGTATTCCCGGGCAAAAGATCCTCTTAATACGGTAGGATACTCCACTAAAAATGCTACTTCATCGAGTAGGTCCTCGGTCCACAAAACCCGTCCATCCACTTTCTGTGCCAACTCATCCCCTTGGGCTCGAATAAGATTTTTGCGCCGGTGTGGGTCTACAATCACATACCCTTTCTCTAGACAGCTCACATAATCCTCACTGCCGCTTAACATGAACGGTCCCGGCGCCAAAAATCGATGCCCATAAGTGTAGCCACCACTGTCTAAGCCATTTAGACTAAAATGTATCACTTCGTCGCCAAAAAGAGCCAGTAGCCACCGAATAGGACGGACAAACCTCAGATTCCCGCTGCCCCAACGCATAGGTCGGGGAAAAGATAAGGTTTTAACTAGGATCGGCAATTCTTGCGCTAAAACCTCTACGGTCAAACGCCCCGGTTCTTCTTTGGTCGCAAAGACATATTGACCTTCAGCCAAAGATCGCACGGTTAGGGATGCCAGTTCTACCTGATGGGTGCGGGCAAAACCTCGAGCGGCCTGGGTAGGCTGACCGGCTTTATCATAGGCGGACTTAGCCGGCGGTCCTTTTATCTCAATTCGCCTGGCAGTTGTCTCTTCAGCTAATTCCTTTACCATCAATACCAATCTCCGTGGTGTACCAACCGTTTTCAACTCGGTAAAAACAAGGCGCTGTTCAGTAAACATGTCCTCTGCACGTGCTTTCAGTTGATCCAATGTCTTCGTCATTAACCGGGCCGGAATTTCCTCGCATCCTATTTCAACTACTAAATCGCGGGTCATGCTATCACCCCCTGTCGTTGGAGAAGCGGGAACCCCAGTTTCTCCCTTTTGGCCACATAAGCCTGGGCACATTGTCGCGCCAGCATCCGTACTCGAGCAATATAACCGGTGCGTTCGGTCACACTTATTGCTCCACGGGCATCCAGGAGATTAAATGTATGGGAGCATTTTAAAATGTAATCATAGGCTGGTAGAATAAGATCTTTATCCAGCAGCCGGGTAGCAATACCCTCATATAAGTCAAACAGCATGAACAATGTCTTCTGGTCGGACTGCTGAAAATTATAATGGGAGTGCTCCAGTTCGAATTGGTGGAAAACGTCCGCATAACTAATACCATCCGCCCAGGTTATATCAAACACATTATCTTTCCCCTGAATGAACATAGCGATCCGTTCTAGACCATAGGTTAATTCCACCGAAACCGGTCGGGCATCTAAACCGCCTATTTGTTGAAAATAAGTAAACTGGGTAATCTCCATTCCATCCAACCATACCTCCCAACCGATGCCCCAAGCCCCCAGGGTAGGCGATTCCCAATCATCCTCCACAAAACGGATATCGTGTTCCAATGAGTTCAAACCCAGAACGGCTAAGCTATCTAAATACAATGCTTGAATATTCGCCGGAGAAGGCTTCATTATCACCTGAAACTGATGGTGTTGGTAAAGTCGGTTTGGATTCTCGCCGTAGCGACCATCATTAGGCCGCCGCGAAGGCTCGACGTAAGCGACCCGCCACGGTTCAGGGCCTAAAGCCCGCAAGAAAGTAGCTGGATTCATGGTGCCAGCACCCACTTCTATATCATACGGTTGCTGCAGCACACATCCCCATCCAGTCCAAAACTCCTGGAGCTTTAAAATCATCTGTTGGAAGTTCACAACTAATCCCCCTTGCTTTCACAACAATAAGATCATTTTCCCGTAGTGCAATCGTATTGGTTTGAATCGTTAGTCTCCTTTACCAAAGCCAGAAAAGCGGCTGACTTCAAATCATGACCAAGTTGGGACCTGATCAAACCCACGGTAGTATCTTTCAACTCCGCGCGCATCGCTGGCGAAACACGCAGCTTTACGGCCCGACTAAACGGCATTTTAAGCAGATAATTGAGGGTTGCTAACGCACCTGCACTGACCTTTAGAAGATCGGAAACACCTCGGCCGCAATCAGCGCACAAAGCGCCCCCCTGATGTACGCTAAAGCAGACCCCTTCCCCCAAGGGAGCACCGCAATTAACACATTTCTCCAGCTCCGGCCTATAGCCCAGGCGAGCCAGGAATCCCACCTCCGCTGCCCGCAAGGTTAGTTCTAAATCCTCGCCTTGCGCTAGATTTTCCAGTACAGCTAACAAAAAAGGAAACAGATCTCCCTTCGGTTCTCCTTCTTCAGTAAAGACGTCCAATAACTCCAATACATAAGCCCCAGCCGCTGCTTTGAGCAAGTCCTCTCTAAGTTCGCGAAAGGACCCTATAATCTCGCACTGGCTTATATTATCCAACCCTTTGTTAGCAAATAGCAGATAATCGCCATGGGTAAACAATTCTACCCCGGCTCGTAGCCGATTGCGTGGGCGGCGGGCACCCCGGGCTACGGCTCGTACTTTCCCCTGTTGGTATGAATAGAGCGTTACTAAACGATCGGCCTCGCCCAAATTCCGGCTTCTAATTATCACCGCTTCGATATTATACAAAGACAATTATTAGTCTCTCCTTATTCAACTATCAGAATAACCTAGTTCATGTAACGCCCCAGCATGATCACGCCAACCTTCCCTAACCTTGACCCAAAGATCCAAATAAACCCCTCGCCCTAGCAGTTCTTCAATTTCTAGCCGGGCCCTTTGCCCCACAACTTTCAACCGTCGTCCTTTGCGGCCAATTATAATTCCTTTCTGTGATTCTCTTTCCACTAATATTAAGGCTCTAATATAAAGCAATCCCCTATCTTCTCGTTCTATCATGTCCTGGACCAAAACCGCCACCGAATGGGGTACTTCATCCCAAGTTAGATGCAATACTTGTTCACGGATAAGCTCGCTGATGGCAAAGCGCTCCGGTAAATCCGTTATCATGTGGTCCGGATAGAGCCTAGGTCCCGGCGGGAGATAGCCGGTAATTAGATCCAACAGCAGCGATACATTTCTTCCCTTCAAAGCTGAAATCGGCACAATTTCTTTGTAGTTAGCCAAGTGTGAGTATCCTTCTAAAGCCATTAAGATTTGTTCGCGGTTTAAGGCATCAATTTTGTTGACCGCTAACAAGATCGGGATCCGCAACTGAGACAAAGAGTCAGCAATGTATCGGTCACCTGGCCCAAGCGCTGCCCTTCCATCTACCACATGTAGTATGGCGTCCACCCCAGTTAAAGCCCTTTGGGCCACTTTTATCATGTAAGCCCCCAGCTTGTGACGTGGCCGATGTATGCCCGGGGTATCTACAAAAATAAGTTGACGGTTTTTATCAGTGTAGATTCCGTAAATACGATTGCGGGTAGTCTGGGGTTTGTCTGTCACAATGGCAACTTTCTCTCCGATAAATCTATTGAGCAAAGTCGATTTACCTGCGTTGGGACGCCCCACCAGGGTTACAAAGCCACTCCGGTTTTGCTTCATACACCATCCTCCATTAAATGGGCGGGCCCGAAAGCATAAGGAAATAGCTCTTTCAGGGTGATGGTTTCCACTGTTCCCCGGATGTCTGTTAAGTAAAGAAGAAGATCCGGCGCAAATTCGAATAACACTTGTCGACAAATACCGCAAGGTAAAGCCATCCGATTTCCAGAAGCAGCCACCGCCAGCGCGGCAAAATCCTTCTCTCCTGCTGCTATAGCCGCAAAGACAGCCACCTGTTCTGCGCACACTGTAGCACCGTAAGCAGCATTTTCAATATTGCAACCGGTATATATTTTACCTGAGCAGGTCTGCAAAGCAGCCCCAACCCGGTAATTGGAATAGGGAGCATAAGAATATTGCTGTGCTGCCTGGGCCGCAGCCACCAGTTCATTTTTTCCCAACCATGCTCATCTCACTTTTGTTGTTATTCCCACGTTACTTTGGCTCCGTGGGGTAATATTTCAATCCAGCTTTGACCCCGGACAAATTTTATGTCTTCATTGTTTCTATTGGTCCACTTAGTGGGCTCAGTACGGCCATTTTTCGACCATTTTAATTCGTAGGTGATACCCTGCTGAAACATACGCCCACTGCCCTGGCCCACCATTCTCATATCCAATCGTCCTTCGTTGTCAAGCACCTTAGTTCCTTCTACAAATTGAACTAGAATGTTTTTAGCCACAAGTCTCCGGCCGTTATTCTCATCTTGGTGAAGCTTACCATTTACATGGCGAATATAACCACTGACGTCTGGATCCCATTTGTATTCTACCACATAGTCCGGGGAAAAACGCAAAATAGCTGTTTGGGCCTGGGATCCCAAAGGACCCAAGCCCTCGTCATAAAAGTCGAACCTTACCGGCGAAGGCGCTACCAGTAAACCCCGATCTTCCAGTTCGGCAAATAAGCGCCCAGTACCTGTATACACATTATGAGGTGCTCTTTTCGTTGGTACACGCCAGTATACCTGAGGTAAATAAAACTCATTAAGGGAGATCACTTTAAGTTTATCTATATCCTCTTTTGCTTGTGGGCTATAACCGCAGTGACCAAAGGCGGCATTAAACTCCAACGCTTTATCAAGAAAATAGTGGCGGGCACTACGCACTGAGCCTAGGACCGGTGCATCCTGATGCAAAAATATAGGCATCAGACGGGTAATTCCCCCCTCAGCCAAGATTTCAAAAACAAGGCAAGCCTTATCTATACCTGAGGGTTCTGCGACTTCTGGGATATTTCCTATTACCACGGCCAAAGGCCGGCGGTGAATTAATTCCGGATCTGATACCGGCAGACCATCTAACGGACAAAAAAACTGTTCTTCCGTCTGACCGATCGACTCTTCTTTCGGTTCCTCCTGGTTTGGTTCTACCGGGCTGTTAGGTTGGTGCCGACAACTCACCGGCATAATTAATACTACAAGTACCATAATAGAAACGACGAGCCGGGCTTTCTTACGCTGCAATCCCTATCCCCCCACGATGCTAATTTCTTCATATGCCGGTAGGGTAATATCTGTTGCGGGCTCCGCCTCAAGGCCAATCTTGGACACTTGGAATTGGGCCCTAATTAAGTCCAAGCTACTATTTAGTATAGCTGAATCACCGAGAGCGTAGATTGTAACCGGATTTACAGCAATTGGTCTTTGGTTAACCAAGATCACAGGCCCGGCACAGCGTATAGATGAAGTAGCTATCAACCGCTGGTGGTCAATTGCGATCCCTGCCGCTCCAGCGGCAAAGAGCTCATTTACAATATCGCGCACATCGTAGTCGTGCACGATATCGCCACTACTAACGCTTCCTTCAGCATCATATAAACGGATAATAATGCCACTACCATTAAGTGGGGCCAGACCTGCACTGGCTTTGGTTTCCTGCAATCGGGCTCGCAAGGTATCGACTTCTTTTTCAAAATGTTGTAGGCGCTCCAATACTGATACTGGTGTTACCAAACTGGCACGCCCATCCACCACTTTGACTTCAGTTACTTGGCCTAACAGAGCCAAAGATTTGCTTTCTTTAATCTGTTCCTTAGTTTCCTGTGACAGCAACCGAACCGGATCTTCCATCTCCAGACCATTTTCTTCGCTCCGGCGAATAGTGATGGTGGCCTCACCGATCATGTTGGATAGCCGCGGATCCTGGCGAATTAGCGCCAGTAACTCCTCTCGACGCAGATTCTCTTGTTCCCTAAGAATAACATCCTGGGTCTCGCGCCCAAACCTCAGCATCACCTGGGCCACCTGTTCTGGATTTCTGGATTGTCCCAATTCAAATTCGAATTTTGCCAAAGCATCCCGAACAGCACGATTTTGTTCCACTCCCAGGTCTCTGGCCGTCCGTTGACCATAGTCCACTAGTAGCTTACCCGCCGTTTTAGCTGTTTCCAAGGGCATTGTTTGCGCCGGCAACTTGATCAGGCCCGTAACTATGCCTAGAACAACGACATTGGCGACAAACAGCATCGTCACCACTGTTATTAAGAGCTTAAACGGTAATGGAGTCCTTTCTTTAGAGTGCAGCCCCTTTTCCATTGCCGAGTTGGGCATTGAACTCACTCTCCCTCTTTGAATGAAGCTTATTGTTTAATTACAGTTTTATTTTTGTCTTTAATCATCGATGGTTATGGCGTACTGCCTTTCACTCCCAATATTCCGGCTTTAAGTATGCCACAGCCCTAAGGTAGAAACAAGTTCCCTGCAGACAAAAATTGAAGCAAATAAGAACCAAATAAAAAGAAGCCCACTGCTCCAGCAGCTATAGCTGTTACTAATACGGCTGCTGCAGCCACATCCTTAGCGCGCTTGGCTAAAGGATGGTACCGGGGGACACAGACATCAATTAAAGCTTCTACAGCCGTATTCATGAGTTCTGCTGTAATCACCAGGGTAACAGTCAGTAGGATTAAAACCTGTTTCTCCGGCGAAAAAGCACATATACGAGCCAATATCAAAACCGCTATTGCCACCGCAATATGACGCCGCATATTGCCTTGGGTTTGCCAAGCCCAGCGCAGTCCAGCCCAAGCGAAATAAATGCTTTCTAAAAAAGGGCGGCGGGACACTTGAGCCACCTCTTTCTCAATTATTAAGCCCCAGACCAGTTAAGATTTCCTGTTGGCGAACCCACATTTGCCTTTCTTGAATGTCAGTCTGGTGATCATAACCCAGCAAATGCAAGACGCCATGGGTCAACAAAAAGGCCAATTCATATTCAAGGCTGTGGCCTTGCTCCCGGGCTTGTTTTAGCGCTTGTTCAACGGAGATCACCACATCCCCCAACAATTGAACCTCCGCCGGTAACAATACCTGATCATCCCCTTGCAGGAGCGGAAATGACAATACATCGGTGGGGGCGTCGATGCCGCGCCACTTTTTATTTAATCCTCGCATGCCAGCATTATCGAGCAACAATATGCTTAATTCAGCTTTGGCCACACTTTCATTCCTTAGAATCTTCTCGCCTACCTGCTTCAGTAGCTGCAAACAGTTGGGGTCTATAGCCAAATCCCCAGGGCTAACATTAATTTTGACTTGCATTGCCTAACCCCCAATTCTAACTGCCTTTTCCTTTTTCAGGATATGGTACCCGGTGATGATGAATACCCGTTAACACTTTAACAAATACTTCTGCCACTCTATCTAAGTCTTTCAAGGTTAAATCGCTTTGATCGAGCTGCCCGCCGTCTAATCGAGCCTTAATTACCTTTCTTATAAGCCCCTCAATTTCCCCTGAGGTGGGATCTGTTAGAGATCGTACTGCCGCTTCCACCACATCAGCTAGCATGACTAGAGCAGCTTCTTTAGTTTGCGGGATTGGGCCATCGTAGCGAAAATTGTCATCAGGCACTTCAGCTTCTGTTTCAGTAATAGCCAGGTTATAAAAATACGAAATTAGGGTCGTGCCATGATGTTGCTCAATAATATCGATTATGGTTGGAGGCAATTTGTACTGTCGCGCCAGCTCCAATCCCTCTTTAACATGAGACAGAATTACCAGGGCTGACAGGCTGGGGGTCAGGGTATCATGAGGATTAGAAATAAAAAGCTGGTTCTCGATAAAAAATTGAGGCCGTTTAATTTTACCCACATCGTGATAGTAGCTAGCCACCCGGGCCAGCAATGAATCTGCCTTGACGGCATCAGCAGCGGTCTCGGCTAGATTGCCCACCAGAATGCTATGGTGGTACGTACCGGGAGCTTCAAGCAGCAACCGCTTAAGCAAAGGATGGTTTGGATTCGCTAGTTCTAACAACCGTATCGGGGTAGTAATACCAAAAGCGCCTTCAATAAAGGGCAGAAGACCAATCGTCAACACCGCCGCTAGAAAGCCATTTGTTATGCCGGCAAAACCATTGATCACAAGTTGCAGCGGTTTAGCCACCGCAATCAAATCTAATGACAAGGCTGCACAAAGATTGGCTCCGCTAACAAACAATCCCGCACGTGCCAAATCACTGCGTTGGCTAACCTTTTGTACTGCCAAAATGCCTGCCAAACTGCCGGCAATAGCTTCCATCGCCAGAGTAAAGTCAGCCCCGGCCATAATAGCAAATAACAGCGGTAGCCCTGCTGCCATAAGCAAAGCTAAACGGCTGTCCAGCAAAATGGCTATCAGCAGCGGGCCAGCAGCGGCCGGAAAAAACTTGGATGCAAGGCCAATCGGTATTAATAAAAACATCCGGCCTAAAGCAAGGCTTCCGATTGCTATTGACGCCAACAGCAACAACGTCTTATAACAGGATAGTACTTTCGGCGCAAATAACTTGAGATAGGTAATAGTTAATAAAAGAAAAAAACCCACCACCAAGGCTGCACCTGCCACGGCCATCCAATGGGTGCGTTGATGCAATAGGTCCAATGCCTTTAGCACTTGTAGATGCTCCGTGGTAATAGGATCGCCTTCGCGAACAATCACCGTATCTTGCCACACCGTTTTTTCCACCGGTTGAATGCTGTCTCGAGCTTCTTGTTGTCGCTTTTTAGTGGCTTGGTGATTATAAACCAGGTTCGCTCGTAGTGCTGTATTGGTTAGCTCGTGTAGGACCAGCCTGAAAGCATCAGACCCTGGTTCTTGCTTGATCCTATCACTTAATGCTATTTTTACCGCTGGTAATTCTGTCTCTCGAATTCCTTTATCCATCAAAGAACGAACTAGCTCCGGAGCCATTGTTTTAAGGCTAGAAAATTCTTTTTCGGTAAGACCAAGAGCAATTGTTTCCAGTTCTCCAGCCAGGTGCACGTTTTCAGCGGCTTCTAATGTTTCCCGCCGTCCTTCTTCCACCCCCAATAGTCCCCGAGCCGCTTCCATGTGTTCTAACGTCATTTCTAGTGTTTCCAGTGACTCTTGCAACACACTAACATCGGGGTCATAAACCGGCTCCACCAACTCGGCTGCATTGGCTCTCAGTTGCTCTGTTTTTTCTTCTTCCTCATACTTAACAGTCTTGTGGGCTACAATTTTGCGCGGGGCCGGTTGGCCCACCGCTAGTTGCAGTTGTCGTGGCACCCACTCCAAGCTGACCAGCATGGTAATCATTAAAAAAGTGGCCGCTCCAAGGAGCAAGCGCCGCCCAAGTTCAGAAGAAAACAGAACTGAAGCCCCAGAAACCTGGTGGTGCTGCTGGAAAAATGGCCGCCTCATATTTAATCCTCCTCGCCCGGAGCCGGCTTTTGCCTACCCTTTTCCTTATTCCAGGTTTCATAAGCGGCAATGATCCGCTGTACTAGTTCGTGGCGGACCACATCACGATGGTTAAAATAGACAAATTCAATGCCCTTGACATTTTTTAACACGATTCGTACTTCTTCTAAACCCGAAAAGCAACCGCGCGGCAAGTCAATTTGAGTAATGTCTCCGGTAATCACAGCTTTAGAACCGAAACCCAACCGGGTCAGGAACATTTTCATCTGTTCTGGTGTTGTATTTTGGGCTTCGTCTAATAAAATGAAGGCATCGTCTAAAGTCCGTCCTCGCATGTAGGCCAAAGGTGCAATTTCGATAATTCCACGCTCAGCATATTTTTGATATGTATCCACCCCCAAAAAATCGTAAAGAGCATCGTACAACGGGCGCAAATAAGGGTCCACCTTCTCCTGCAAGTCGCCCGGCAAAAAACCTAGCTTCTCCCCCGCCTCCACTGCTGGGCGCGTAAGCACAATTCTGCTTATCTGACGACTGCGAAGGGCTTGCACTGCCTTAGCCATGGCTAAGTAAGTCTTGCCTGTTCCCGCTGGTCCAATGCTAAAAACTACGTCATAATTTTCGATCGCCTTCACATATTGTTTTTGCCCCATTGTTTTTGGTTTTATTGCTTTCCCACGGTGAGTAACCAAAATAGTATCTTCCGCCGCTGGGTCCAAAGCCGTTCCCTGACCTCGTTTAATCATGCTAGCTGTAAACTTCACATCCTGAGGGGTAACTAAATTCCCTTCCAATACTGATGCTTTAAGCCGCTCCAAGACTTTTGTGGCCTGTTCTGTCACTACCGCCGCGCCAACGATAGAAACTTCTGTACCACGCGGCACCAGTTGAATGGGGAACTCCCGTTCCAGGCAGCGCAGATTAGTGTCAAATTGTCCAAATAAGCGCAAGGCTTGGTCATGATCGGCTACTACTACTTTCTTCTCCACTTGCTCCCCCAATACCAATTCCTCCTTCACTTGCTCGGGGGTAATAAGGTATCGGCACTGCGATATCTTCCACCGCTTCTATTCTCACCCGCACCCTAACGGGAATATCCCCAGGTTGGGACAATATTTTATTGTCTATATCAATAATTTTTGAACCTTCCCCCAGCTTTCGTTTAGCCTGAGCCAATGCTCGCTCTAACAACTGCTGAGCACAATCAGATTCAGGGATAGGAGTCCTTTTGCCCTCCAACTCATGGTATGTTTCATCTATAACTTCGACAAGGCCACTACTTTTCCTCCAGGGCAAAAGGCATTTGCGCTTCTGTTCGAGTTCGAATTGGGGAAATGGTACTTCCTTTACCCCGCTCATTATCAGCTCCCAACCTAGAAATCTAACCATTTTACGGCAGGCAACAGTACCTGAACGTACCAAATATTCCCTTACTGCCTCCCCTTCACAGTATGTTTCATGCCAAACCTGGGCCAGAACCCTTCCTTTGGCTGAAACCGGGCGCCGGCTTTGCTCGCCCAAAATGAGTACATCCCCTGCTTGCACCGAGTCCCCTTGGTCCACTAAAGCCTTGCCCGCCAACACTAGTACATCTAAAACCACTCCGCCTCGTCCCGCCACCAGATGATTTGGCTGCATTAGCTCCGGCTGACGTAATTTGGGGACTACTTCCAGTATAAATATGGTTCCGGTAAAATAAGCCCGGGCCCATGCCAGCTCTGGAAACTGAGTCATTACTTCGTGCTCTACCAGACTCGGATCCACTCTTTGCCTTAGTACCCCGGGCATAATACCCTGATCTATAAGCAACTGATTTAACCTTCTTTGCTGCTCGGGATGGTTTATACCTTCCACTTTTACAGACCAAATGAAACTGGACCAGGCATAAATTATCATTACAAATAATAGGCTGCCCAGCGCCAACGTGCGCCGGCGCTTAAATCGGCGCCAAAAAAAAGGGAATCCTATTTTTTCCTCTATGGACACCTTCGCTCTAAGACCGCGCACTAAAGGCCGTAGTAGAAAGAAATCTTGGCTGAGAAGTCGAAAATATAATTTATTTCCTTTCCACCGAATATCCCACAAATAAATGCCACGGGCCAGACACTGATTAAGCAAACGCTCACGCTCCTGCCCTTCCACTTGAACTAACACCTGTCCTTGTAGCCAAAACCAGCTTCTCAGCAACACTTTTTTGCCTCCCTTATCAGGATAACTCTAAGGATTTGATATATCCTTTTATTATCACTTCATCTTGCGCTAAGCTTACAAGTACAAGTTCCTGTCCCGATATCACTAGCTCCCCTTGGGGCAAAGCCATGCGTAGTCTAGCCGGCGAATATTCAATGATCCCACGATGATTTTCCAAAGTCAGTTCAACATTGCCCACTAAGGTAACGCGCGGCAGATCCAGGACAATGTCCGCTGGAATATCCAACCATTCTGCCACCCTCTTTCCGAAACGGATTCCCGGCTGCATACACGCTTCCTCCTCACATTTGAGGCCCTTCTCTAGCATATGTATATGCCTAAAGTAACCCCTAACACCGAAAAAGATAAAATGCTGACTACAAGCAAAAACACCCCCTACTGGGGTGTTTTAATGGAGTTAGCCGGTGGAAAAAAATCGCTAGTTATCGGGGCTGCCAGGGGCATCGGAATCGGGGTTCGCCTAACACTTGCATTAACATGAATGATTGGACAAAGGTCCTTTGATTTAATTGCAATGCCGGAGCCGATGGTCCCAGGCGAGCCCCAGTATCTACCGTGGGCACCGACGTGAGGGGCTTCGTGGATCGTTTTTTTAAGGCAGGACTAACACCATCCTCCCTTCCCGCTGGTACTGAAGGGGTAGCAGCACTTTTTCCCGGGCTTGTTTGAGCCTGAAAGCGACGACCTATTTCTCTTGGTAAAGTTGGTTTTGGCTTCTGCCGCCGCTGCTGTTCCACCCTTCTCCGGCTTGCTACCATGTTACCCACGACCCAAATAAGTAACAATTTAAGCAATGTAGACATAGCCCTCACTCCACATCAGGGGTAGATCTTTCTCTGGACTCCGTTCCCTTGGGCGCCATTTGGGAAATTGCCTGACGCATATCAGTATCGGCCATTATATTTCTCAGATTTTGGTAATCCAATACACCAAATTTTCCTTCGCGTAGGGCTTCAGCAATGGCCCTAGGTACTTCGGCTTCAGCTTCCACCACTCGACCTCTCATTTCCTGAACCACAGCCCTCATTTCTTGCTCATGGGCAATTGCCATCGCGCGTCTTTCTTCAGCCTTGGCTTGTGCAATGCGCTTGTCGGCATCAGCTTGGTCCGTTTGTAGCTTAGCCCCAATATTCCGTCCTACATCAACATCAGCAATATCAATGGAAAGAATCTCAAATGCCGTCCCAGCATCCAGTCCTTTGTTTAGGACAGTATGTGAAATGCTATCGGGGTTTTCCAAGACGGCTTTATGAGATTCGGCACTACCGATGGTGGTAACAATACCTTCGCCAACCCGGGCAATAATGGTAGCTTCCCCAGCACCACCTACTAAACGGTCAATATTGGCGCGCACGGTGACCCGGGCTTTAGCCTGCAATTCAATCCCATCCTTAGCTACAGCCGCTACAGTCGGAGTTTCGATCACCTTAGGATTAACACTCATCTGTACTGCTTCCAACACATTTCGTCCAGCCAAATCAATGGCGGCAGCCCGCTCGAATGTGAGCGGAATCCCGGCTCTATGGGCTGCAACAAGTGCATTTACTACCCGGTCTACGTTACCGCCGGCCAAAAAATGGGCCTCAAGCTGATTGGTAGTAAGGTCAAGACCAGCCTTGATAGCTTTAATTAATGGATGTACAATGCGACTAGGCGGCACCCTTCTAAGCCTCATTCCCACTAAACCCATAATACTCACCTTTACCCCGGCCGCCTGGGCCGAAATCCATAAACCCACCGGAATAAAGGAAAATAATACGATCAACGCAAAGACTATTAATAGCAACGGAAAAAAGACGAATAGTATTTCCACTTTGTACCCTCCTTACTAATTGTTGCATCCTCTTACTATTATGCGCTGTCCCTCAACTTGGATCACATCGATGGCGGCTCCAGCGGCAATATACTCGCCTTCTGTCACCACCGTCCACCGTTTTCCCTCCAATTCGGCTGTGCCCGTTGGGCGTAGCTGGGTGAGGGCCACGCCTTTGCTTCCTTGGAGTTGGTCCAAATTAGCTTGTGCGGCTGATCCTGACAAACGCTCGCTTAACACCAATGTGGATGGCTGGTGGCGCCGAATGAAGACTGCGAACAGAATCAAGCAGATTACCATCAACGCCATTGCCATCATCAAAGCTATGGTACCGGAAATACCAGGCGCCGCCATTACTATACCCAAGCCCACAGCAACAAGCACTAAACCGGTAACACCAAATAAACCAAAGCCGGGTATTACCAAAATCTCCAGCGTCAATAAAACAGCTCCCATAAAAAGTATAATTACTGCTAGGGTAAGCACTTTAAACTCCCCCTCAAGTGTGCGAAAGGCCCAGCCTCCATCGGACTGGGCCTTTTTCCGTTACGATTCCAGCAGCTCACAAACAATTTTGTTGACCTCTCCACCATCGGCTCGGCCACGTGTTTTGGGGATAATAGCAGCCATCACCTTACCTAAGTCTCGTCGGCTAGTAGCCCCCACTTCCTCAATCGTTGTTTCAGCCAGTTGGTAAATCTCCACTTGCGTCAACGGCTTTGGCAGATATT
>DATERQ010000034.1:0-11934 GCA_035271345.1 bacterium
CCGCCTAACCTTGGTCAAGTGCGTTTGGTATTACTCCATCGCACCGGCGAAATAAGCGCTCGCTTTGAAGTAGAAAACGATTTCGTACGTGGAGCCTTGCAAGCCAATATGACCGAACTTGAAGAAAACCTAATGCAACAAGGAATAAGAGTCGAAGAATTGTCAGTTTTTATCGGCCAAGGTGGTACTGACAACAATGAATCGACGCCACAACAAGACAGGCCCAATTATAACCCGACCCCCACCTGGGCGGAGGCTAGTAGGACTGTATCTACGGGTTCTAATGAGCACCAACATGCTGCCCTTTGGCTTTCCGGCAGGTTGGACCTATTGATTTGAGGGGGTGTGAAAAACACATGTATGTGAATACTATTCAAGGCAGTCGCAGCGCAGCGACAGCATCGGCTCAACTGGCGGGCAAAGATGAGTTTTTACAGTTATTGGTGACCCAGCTAAGGCTTCAAGATCCGCTGGAACCAATTAAAGAAAGAGAGTTTATTGCCCAGTTGGCCCAGTTCAGCACTTTGGAAGCAGTGAATAACATGTCACAGGAGCTGGGGATACTGGCTGATTTGCAACAGGCTTTATTATGTCAGAATGCAGATCAGGCGGCAGTGCAAATGATCGGGCACCAAATAACACTGGCAACTGAGACTGGCGACATAAAGGGAATTGTAACCTCAGTGCGTTGGCACCAGGGTCGGCCACAAATTATCGTCCATGGTGAGGCTTATGATTTGGGCTATGTCAAGGAGTTAGAGCAGGTGTTGGTGGAAACGGAGATTGAGGATGAGCTGGCATGAAGGATCACAGACTGTTTGTACCACCGACCATCAGCAAGCAAGTAGTCCATCCAACCCCTAAACCACAACGAAGGCTGGTTGCGCCGAAAAAAGAGGGGAAGGATTTTGCTGCCCACTTGGCCGAGGCCCAAAGGCTACAAGTATCTCATCACGCTCAGCAGCGACTATCCCAGCGGCAGATTCCCCTCAGCAGTGAAACCTGGGGTCGAGTGCTAAGGGCGGTGGACAGAGCGGCCGCTAAGGGAAGCCGCGACTCGCTAGTGTTAGTGGAAGATTTGGCCTTGGTGGTCAATATCCCCAACCGTACTGTAATAACTGCCGTCAATGGACCCAATATGAAGGAACGGGTGTTTACTAATATTGACAGCGCTGTAATAGGATAGAGCCGGACCTTTCCGAAACCAGCCGCTTTTTGTAGCTGCTCTGATCAAGGATACCCCCTTGTGGTTATTTTGATCGATTGAACCTCGATTGTTGCCATTCTGGGTGGAACACAGTGGAACGAAGAATTTTACCAACTACATTAAGTTAAGATTCCTCGCTACGCTCGGAATGACAAATGGAGGCTCGGAATGACAAATGGAGGCTCGGCATGACTACAAGAAGCCCGGAATAACTGCAGATAGCCTGGGATAATTGCAAATAGCCCGGGATAATTGCAGGTAGCCCGGGATAACCGCAAACAGCCCGGGATGACTACAGACAACCTGGGATGACAACAGGCTTGTCATTGATGGTTTCGGATTCTTCCAGGAGGCTCTGCGCTGCTGACTGATTGAGGCAGCGCCCAGCAACAAAAGGAGGAAAGTGTCATGATGCGTTCCATGTACGCGGCCGTATCCGGCTTGCGTAATCACCAAACTAGGATGGACGTCATCGGCAACAACATTGCCAATGTCAATACCACCGGCTTCAAAAAAAGCCGGGTTACCTTTAAAGATGCCTTCAGCCAAGTGTTGAAGGGGGCCAGCCGCCCCGAAGGCGGCCTGGGCGGGACCAATCCCATGCAAATCGGCATGGGGATGGTCCTGGGGTCAGTGGATGTACTCCATACCCAGGGCAACGCCCAAAGCACCGGCAATATCACCGACCTTTGTATTGATGGGGAAGGCTTCTTTATTGTCAATTCCGGCACCGGCTCTTTATATTACACCCGGGCCGGGGCCTTCGATTTCGACCGTCAAGGGAATTTTGTTAACCCCGATGGGCTAATTGTGCAAGGCTGGTATTTAGACGAGCAGGGAAATCGAGTCGGGGGCCGCGACAATAATACCGTCAATCCGTCGGCCCCGCCGTCGGACTTGGCCCTGATCCACCAGTTGGCACCGCCAAAGCCCACTGAGAGTGTAGTTCTCACCGGAAACTTACATGACGGCACAGCGGCGGAACAAGAATTCACCCGCAGCTTCACCGTCTACGATAAAAAAGGCAATGACTATGATGTGGAAATAGTGTTTGCGCCAAAAATTGACGACGACGATAAAGCTGTTCCAAATGAATGGAAATGGGAAATCGCGGAGCCGATCTACAACGAGGGCGAAGGGGAGGACGGCGTTGAGATTAGCGGCGAAATACACTTTCACGAAGATGGCAGTCTAAAAGGTGTTTCGGTGGATGCTTGGCTTGAAGAGGATTTGGACGTAACTGAAATACCGTTGCGGTTCATTGCTGAAGGCGGCGGAACTACCACCCAAGTCTTCGACTTCTCCGGCATCACCCAATATGCTGACCCTCGCGGTGAATCCCAAATCTCAGTTCAGCAAGACGGTTACACCTATGGCAATTTGGAAGAGTTGGTAGTGGACGACAAGGGTGTCATCTCAGCCAGTTTTTCCAACGGCACCAGCCGCCCTTTGCTTCAGGTGGCCCTTGCCACCTTTGGCAACCCAGCCGGACTTATCGGCCGTGGCAACTCGCTTTATGCCTTGTCCAATAACTGTGGTGAGCCGGAAATTGAATCGCCGGGTATGGGCCGGGCGGGGGCAGTATCACCCAGTTCCCTGGAAATGTCTAATGTAGATTTGTCGGAAGAATTTACCGATATGATTGTAACCCAGCGCGGTTTCCAAGCAAACTCCCGCGTAATCACCGCTTCCGATGAGATGCTGCAAGAGCTAGTGAATATGAAACGGTAATTGATCGGCCTAAGACGGGAAAGCAGGACAAGACATCCTGCTTTCCCGAACGGAGGTGTGAGTATGGACATCGCTACCCTGGTGGGGATAGCATCAGGCCTTGTGCTTTTGGGAATTGCGCTGGGGCAATCCGGCGGCATGGCTACTTTTTGGGACACGCGTTCCCTCATGATTACTTTGGGTGGAACTGTGGCTGCAACCTTTATCAATTACCCCTTAGAGCAAATCCTTAGCATTTTCAAGGCGGTAAAGCATGTTTTTCGTCAAAAGCTTCCGCCGCCGGAAGACGTAATTGCCCGCTTAGTTTATTTTACTGAAAAAGCCCGCCGTGAAGGTATTTTAGCTTTGGAGGAAGAAGCCGAAGCCCTGGATGATGAGTTTATCAAGAAGGGGTTACAATTGGTTGTGGACGGCAGCGATCCGGAATTGGTCCGCAATATTTTGGAGACAGAGCTGGCCTTTGTGGAAGAGCGCCATCGGTCCAGCCAGGGGCTGTTTATCACCATGGGCACATTGGCGCCGGCTTTCGGAATGCTGGGCACAATCATTGGGCTTATTGCCATGTTAAGAAGCCTTGATGATCCCAGCTCCATTGGCCCTGCCATGGCCCTGGCTTTGGTCACTACCTTTTATGGATCTTTGATTGCCAATCTAATTTGTATCCCTATTGCCGGCAAGCTAAGTATTCGCTCCGGTGAAGAAGTTTTGTTAAAAGAGCTGGTCATTGAAGGTGTATTATCGCTACAGGCGGGTGAAAACCCCCGCTTGGTGGAAGAAAAATTGAAGACTTTTCTACCTCCGAAAGCCAGGGCCAGCTTGGCGGCTAAACGCCAAGAGCTCAATATGGAACGACAGGAGGTAGAGCTATGAGCAGACGCCGCCGGAATAATAAGGAGCTATCCTTGCCCACTGCCGCTGGCTGGATGGTAACCTATGCCGATCTTGTCACTAATATGCTATGCCTGTTTGTACTTTTGTTTGCGTTTTCACAAATTGATGCCGCCCGTTTTGAAGAAGTAATCATTTCGGTGCAGGGGGCTTTTGGGGTGCTAGAGGGGGGGAGCTCGATTACCCCTCAGGCTCTGCCCGGCGGAGCCGGAGATGATGTAACCCTGCAATGGCAAGCAGAACAACGCCGATTGGAAGAAATTTTGGGGAAAGTGCAGTATTATGTTGAGACTAGTGAGTTGGAAGGTAAAGTTCAAGCCTGGTTGGACGAGCGTGGTTTAATGATTCGCTTTCTAGATACGACATTATTCGATTTAGGCAAAGCAGACCTTAAGCCTGCAGCCCGGGTGATTTTAGATAATGTGGCCGAAATCTTAATTACCCTTCCTAACCGAATTAGGGTGGAAGGACATACCGACAACATTCCCATCAATACCTACCTGTTTCCCTCCAACTGGGAACTATCCACCGCCAGGGCCACCACTGTGGTACGGTATTTTTTAGAACAATACGGTTTTCCGCCCACCCAATTCTCAGCAGCCGGCTATGGCGAGTGGCATCCGGTGGTACCCAATGACAGTATGGAAAACCGGGCTCAAAATCGGCGGGTGGATATTGTGATTCTTCGCACCAGTATCGGCCAAGAAGAACCGCCCGCTGCTGTAGTGGGTGGAGGAGGTGCTTCCGGTGAATAAAAGCAGTCAAATAGCGCTGACACCGCAAAAAATAATTTTAATAGGGCTACTTTTATTAGCCTTGTTTGCCCTTACTACAATGGGGATTATTACATTGATGTTAAAAAATCAGGAAAAAACAACAGGTTCAGCCACAACCACACTGGAAGGCACCGGCCCCAAGTATTCCTTGGATGATTTCAGTGTCAATTTAGCCGATCAAGACAATCGTCGCTATCTGAAAGCAACAGTTACCCTGGAACTAAGCACTGCTAAGGTAGCAGCAGAATTGGACAAGCGTGAGGCCCAAATTCGTGATATCACCATTACCGTGCTCAGAAACCAAACCGCTTCAGACCTTAAGGCAGGAACGGCGGCGGTGACAGAGCTAAAGCGACAGCTACAAAACAAAATCAATTCAGTCTTGGACAATGGAGAGGTAACGGCCGTATTCTTTCCTGAATTTATCGTTCAATAGGGGCAGGTGATATCATGTCGGAAGTTCTATCTCAAAATGAAATAGATACACTGTTAGCTGCCCTCACCGATGGCAGCGTGGATGTGGAAGAGATTAAAGAAGAACAAAAGCAAAAAAGAATACAACTTTATGACTTTCGCCGGCCTAATCGGTTTTCCAAAGAACAAATCCGCACCCTTTATATGCTACACGACAACTTTTGTCGCTTATTCCGCACCTTCCTGGCCACGCAATTGCGCACCGCGGCCGAAGTGGAATTGGTTTCAGTGGAAGAAATGACCTTTGATGAATTTACCCGTTCAGTCCCTAACCCAACTGTCATGGCCATGGTCAATCCGACCGAACTTACCGGCCAAATTGTAGTGGAGCTCAACCCCGGTCTGACTTTTGCTCTGTTGGAACGCCTGTTAGGCGGACCAGCCCAGGCTCTTATCGCCGCCCGTCCCCTGACTGATATTGAGCTGGCGGTGGTTCAACACTTCATGAGCCGTATTTTACAGGTGCTCGATGAGGCTTGGGTTCATGCCTCCGCGCTACAACTTAAGCTAGAGAGATTAGAGACCAACCCTCAGTTTGCCCAGATAATCTCCCCGTCCGAGATGGTGGCTTTGGTATCATTGAGGGTTACAATGGATAACATTGAGGGATTATGCAATTTTTGTTATCCTTACTTGGTGCTAAAGCCTGTGGCCCCTAAGCTTAGTGCCCATCACTGGTTTTCAGCTATGGATCCCCATGTGGCTGCGGTGGATCAAGAGCTTTTGAGGCGGCAATTAGCCCGCACGACTATTCCCCTGGCGGCTTTGCTGGGGAAAACGACCATAACAGTACAAGATCTTCTTAGCCTGCAAGTGGGGGATGTTATTACCTTAAATACCCGTGTCGGTGAAGATGTGCTCCTGTTGGCGGGAACAGAGCCCAAGTTCTGGGCCGCTCCAGGACGGATTAATGGCCGTTTAGGTCTAAGAATCACTGCCCCCTACAAAGGAGATGAAAGCGGTGGAGAATAAGCTTCTTAGTCAAGAAGAAGTCGACGCTCTTTTAAAAACTGAAGTTGAAGATGAAACGCACGATCCGCACCTGGATCTGGTGGAAATTGATGCATTAGGTGAGATTGGCAATATTGCCATGGGCACAGCGGCAACAAGCCTGTCCACCCTTTTGGGACAAGAAGTCAAGATTACCACGCCGCAGGTGAAAGTCACCACGGAAGAGGAACTGAGGCAGAATTACCCCTACCCTTATGTATTGTTAGAAATAAGTTACGTTAAAGGCCTTGAGGGAACTAACCTTTTAGTCGTACAGGAACAGGACGCCATTTTGATTTCAGAACTCATGATGGGCGGCAGCGAAATGCCGGATGATGTGGAAGAGCTGGATGAACTGCGCCTTTCGGCTGTGGGAGAAGCTATGAACCAAATGATAGGGTCTTCGGCCACAGCAATATCCACGGTGTTCGATACAAAAATTCAAATTTCACCGCCGGAGGTTCATTATGTCCACCTGTCCCAGACCGGCTTGGCCGCAGTGAGAGGGCAACTTTTAGTCCAAATATCTTTTGATATGACCATCGGCAAGCTGGCTGATACCGAGTTGATGCAAATACTGCCGTTAGATTTTGCTAAAGATATGGTGGCTACGCTTATGGGTCCTTTGGCGGAAAGCGCTGCCGCCGCTCCGCCAACTGTTTCGCCGGCGGCAGGCACACGTGAGCCTAAACCAAAAGTTGCAGCATTTGCCACCGAACCTACGCCGGTGGCTCCAGACCCGTCCAGACTTACACACGTGGAAAGACAACAAGTGGTTGTAAAGCCAGCAGCATTTGCCCCCCTTGCCGTAGAAGAAACCTCTCCAACCGGGGGTAACCTGGAACTTCTGCTGGATATTCCATTGGAGGTAACAGTGGAACTGGGCCGTACCAAAAGGCTGATCAAAGATGTGCTGGAACTGGGCATAGGTTCAGTAATCGAACTTGAAAAATTGGCCGGAGAGCCAGTGGACGTGGTGGTGAACCGAAAACTTGTAGCCCGAGGTGAGGTTGTAGTAATTGACGAAAACTTTGGCGTTCGAATAACCGATATTATTTCACCAATGGAAAGGGTAACGCAGTTGCAATAAAAGCAGGAGGGTGAAAAGTGAGTAACAGAATACTAATTGTTGATGATGCAGCTTTTATGCGGATGATGCTCAAGGACATTTTAACTAAAAGCGGTTATGACATTGCTGGCGAGGCTCCCAATGGAGTGTTGGCCATCGAGCGCTACCGGGAAACACAGCCTGACTTGGTAACGATGGATATTACAATGCCTGAAATGGATGGGATCACGGCTGTAAAGAAAATAAGAAAGTTAGACCCGGAAGCTCGAATTGTCATGTGTAGTGCCATGGGACAGCAAGCCATGGTCATCGAAGCTATTCAGGCCGGAGCCCGGGATTTTATCGTGAAGCCATTTCAACCCGAGCGTGTCCTCGAGGCGGTGCGTAAAAGTTTAAACTGAGAGGTCAAAAAACATGTATGATCGTAGGCACAAGATAGTCCTGGTGGTTATTATTCTGGCGCTACTGGTTTCAGGATTTCCGAAGCGGCAAGCCCGCTCAGAAGAACCTGCTTTAAAACAGCAAGAATCACCAATAACTACAGGCGACAGTGGTGAAAACCTCACTGCAGGTGAAGAGTTTCATCCCGGACGTCTGCTGCTAAGAATGCTGGCAGGTTTGGCTGTTGTTTTATTCTTGCTTTTCATGCTGGGAAAGTTTTTTTCGCGGCGCCTGGGATTGCCGCCGGGAACAATTCGCTATTTGTCAATTATAGATAGTGTGTCCTTAGGTTCAGGGAAAGGTGTGGTGGTTATCCAAGCCGGTGCCAAGCGTTATCTATTGGGAATTGGCGGCGAACGCATTGAATTGTTACAAGAGCTGCCGGATACAGAGCTGGATGATGATTCTAGCACTGACCCAGGTTTTGCTGCCGTATTTGCTCAAACAAAAAATATAAAACCGAACAGATGGCAACAGACGACAGAGTTTATTCAACGACAAGTTACGCGGTTGCGTCAGGAGATTGGCAAAGGGATAAAGAAGGAAGAGGGCAGGGAACTATGAGAAGGCGCAATCTGACTTTGGCCGCAGTTGCAATGCTACTTGTATTCGGAGCCAGTTGCCAAACCGCTGCCCAGCCAATGTCCTTTCCCCGGTTGGACATCGGGGTTACACCCACCACGGAACCGCAAGAAGTAGCCCTGGGATTGCAACTGTTGTTTATGCTGACCGTGTTGTCGTTGGTACCGGCAATATTAATTCTTACCACTTCTTTTACCAGAATCGTGGTGGTTTTATCCTTTGTCCGCAGCGGCCTTTCTATTCAACAACTGCCTCCGAATCAAATAATTCTCGGTTTGGCTCTGTTTCTAACTTTTTTTATTATGGCCCCGTATTGGAATTCAGCCAATGAGCAAGCCCTACAGCCCTATTTGGCCGGTGAAATCATGGTACAAGAAGCGCTGGAACGTGGGGCTGAACCCTTACGGACTTTTATGTTTCAAGAAACCAGGGATAAAGATCTGGCATTGTTTATAGGATTGGCTGATTCACCCCGACCCCAGGATCGGGATGAGGTTCCAACCCATGTATTGGTCCCGGCTTTCGTTATCAGCGAGCTCAAAACCGCTTTCGAAATTGGTTTTCTCATTTACATACCGTTCCTTATCATCGATATGGTAGTGGCCAGCATCCTCATGTCCATGGGTATGTTAATGCTACCGCCGGTGATGATCTCACTACCGTTTAAACTGTTATTATTTGTGATGGTAGATGGCTGGCATTTGGTGATCCGCTCCCTGCTGGAAACATTTTAAAAAGGAACGGAGGGAAACACAATGAGCGAGGAATTTGTGCTCAGCATTGGACGCGATGCCTTATATACAGTGCTGCTGGTGGCCGGTCCCCTGCTACTTCTAAGTCTATGTGTGGGGCTCATTATAAGTATTTTCCAGGCAACTACCCAGATTCAAGAGCAAACTCTGTCTTTCGTGCCCAAAATAGTGGCTATTTTAACAGGTCTAGTATTCTTAGGCCCTTGGATATTACAAGTCATGAGTGAATTTACCGTTGGCCTAATCAATTCCATCCCAACAGTAGTGCGCTAGGATTACTTCATGCAGGATTTAGTTTATTGGAGTAAGGCTTACCAATTGTTTTTGTGCCTGGTGGCTCGATCAGGCGGCTTTCTAACTACGGCCCCTTTTCTTTCCAGTCGGAATATCCAAGCCAGTCTGCGCGGTTTTATGAGTGTATTGTTAGCCCTGCTTTTCTTACCCCTCTTTACAGTGGAAAATGCACTGTTTACAGAAAATGGCTGGGCTTTTGCCTTAATCCTGTTGAAAGATGTGGGACTAGGCCTGGTTTTAGGCTATGCTGCCAATATTGTTTTTTCTTGTTTTCAGGTGGCCGGGCAAATCATAGACAGGCAAATAGGATTCGGGATGGTCAACATAGTCGATCCCCAAAGTGGCCAACAAGTACCCCTGGTGGGAAACTTCCTCTCTCTAATGGCCATGCTGATTTTCCTCGCTTTTGACGGCCATCATTTCTTACTACATGCCCTTTGGAGCAGTTGGCGTCTTATACCTCCTGGTGGTGGTTGGAATAGTAGCAACTTGGTGTGGGAAGTGCTGAGGTCGATAACCGTGATGTTTATCGCCGGCATTGAAATTGCGACTCCAATCTTGGGGGCGTTGCTGTTGGCTGACTTAGCGTTGGCAGTGCTGGCGCGTACGATGCCACAGTTAAATATTTTTGTTGTTGGTTTGCCCTTGAAGTCTTTGTTGGGGCTTTTCACCTTGGCCTTATCGATACCTGTCTATGGTGTTTTTTTACGAACAATCTTGGCGGAGGTGCAGCGAACTCTTGATATTATTATCTCATACATGCCGCCCTGATAATTTAATCACTTCTATCAATTTACAGCTTTTTGCTAACGAGGAAAAGACCGAACCAGCCACGCCACATCGGAGGCGCGAAGCGCGCCGAAAAGGCCAGGTATTCCACAGCATGGAGTTCACTGCTGCCGTAAACTTGTTGCTGGCTGGCACCTGCACCTTGCTACTGCTGCCGTGGTGGCGCAATCAAATTGTTACGCTGACCCAAACGCTGTACCGTCTTCATGTGGTCGACTTCGGTGTAGCATCGATGCAGCAACTGGGTTATCTGGTATTGACCACTATATTGCAGTTCATGGCGCCCTTGTTTGGGGTGGTGGTAATATCCGGCATTGCAGCAAATTTGGCTCAGGTGGGCTTTGTTTTTAGCCTGGATCCAATAGCATTTCGGTTGGAAAGGCTTAACCCCATCAGTGGATTACAACGAATGTTCTCTTGGCGTTCGGCTGCTAGTTTAGTTCGGAGTTTAGCCAAGCTATTTCTTGTGGCAGGGGTGGTTTATCTAAACCTAAAACGGCAATTACACCTGATCCCCCGGCTGCCACTTATGGGCTTAAACAGTTATGTAGATACCATGCGCCAGTTGGTATGGGGCTTATTATGGCAATGTGGGCTGGCCATTTTATTCCTGGCGGCGGCGGATTATGCTTATCAGCGCTGGGAATATGAAAAAAGTCTCAAGATGTCGGTGCCTGAAGTAAAAGAAGAGTTCAAACAGCTAGAAGGCAGCCCGGAGCTGCGTAGCCATATTCGCGAGCGTCAGCGCCAATTGTCCCGGGCTCGGATGATGCACCGAGTACCGGAAGCAGACGTGATTATTACGAACCCCAGGCATTATGCCATCGCCCTAAAGTATGATGCCAGGACCATGGATGCCCCAATGATACTGGCCAAAGGAGCGGGATTGATTGCAGAGCGGATTAAAGACATAGCCCGCAAGCATGCCATCCTAATGGTGGAAAACAAACCCCTGGCCCAATCCTTATACCGGTCTGTGGAAGTGGGGGATGATATTCCGGTTTCTTTCTATCAGGCGGTCGCCGAAGTTCTGGCCTATGTTTATCGTCAGCGGGGATTAATCTAAACGAAAGGAGCAAGCTAAATGCTTCAAGTAGGGGGCGCAGTTTCAGCCCGCGGGGTAAGCTACAGCGATTTAGGTGTAGCAATAGCGGTGATAGCAGTTGTAATCATGATGGTAGTACCGCTGCCCACGTTTTTGCTGGATCTTTTGTTTACTTTCAATATTACCTTTGCACTCACTACCCTTCTAGTCACCATGTATGTGCAAGAGGCGCTGCAGATAGCGGCTTTCCCATCTTTGTTACTCATGGCAACTTTGTTTAGGTTGGCCCTTAATGTGTCCTCAACCCGGCTGATCTTATTGCATGGCTATGCCGGCCAAGTAGTACAAGCATTTGGCCAGTTTGTTGTGGAAGGCAATGCGGTCGTAGGTTTTATCGTTTTCATTATCTTGGTTGTAATTCAATTTGTTGTTATCACCCGCGGTGCTGAACGAGTAGCAGAAGTAGCGGCCCGATTTACCCTAGATGCCATGCCGGGAAAACAGATGAGCATAGATGCCGATTTAAATGCCGGACTTATTGATGAAAAAGAGGCCCGGCGACGGCGACAACAAGTGCGTCAAGAGGCCGACTTTTATGGTGCCATGGATGGGGCGAGCAAGTTTGTCAAAGGAGATGCCATCGCCGGAATTATTATCACTATTATAAACATTGCCGGTGGCTTTGTAATTGGACTGATTCAGGGGCAACTGGAACCGCTTCAGGTGTTGCAAAAATATACAATTCTCACCGTTGGCGATGGTTTGGTAAGCCAAATACCGGCCCTGCTTATTTCCACTGCCACCGGAATTTTAGTTACCCGTACGGCCACAGTGGGGAGCCTGGGCCAAGAATTAACCTCCCAGGTTTTAAGTGAGCCACGGGCACTCTATTTGGC
>DATERQ010000035.1:0-2399 GCA_035271345.1 bacterium
GTGCTGGCCCTGTTGGTTTTAGCCAGTATTATTTTAAGTCTTCGTATTTGGGAAGGCTTGCTGCCCCCCACCATACCCGCCAACGCTTCACCGCCACGCGGGACCTTTTTAGGGCCCAGTTGTGATCCGCTTGATTTAATAATGCCTGTGCGCATCATCGTCCATAGGGGCGAGGAAAGCCGGTGGGTGCTTTATGCTGCCGAATCCTTATTCCATCATACCTGGCAGCAGGTGTTAGATCTTCTCCAAGAGTTGGGCGGGCGCAGCCGGGAGTTTCAATTGGAGCCGGCGGATCTGCAAACATGGCAGCAGGCGCAAGAGCAGCCTGGTTTGGAACTGATATTTGACTGCCCCCTTAACGGCCAGGTCTGGAGCCAGCTATTGGAATATGGTCAACCGCTGGTTTTTGACCCCCCCATTAAAAGGATGCTACTAAGCATGGGGCCGGAACCGGCCCTGCTGTTCACTACTGAGGCCGGCGATGTTGGGGCCCGGCTACAATTGGCTGACCACAGTGAACGGTGGCAGGAGTTGATGGAAAAATTGGCAGGGGAAGAGCTGCTAGCTTATAATCTACTGCGCATGGACAACACCCCCTTCGGCCTCTATTTGCCCCGGGAGGATTTATCTTATCCAGTGTTAAAGACAGAAGGGGAGGCCTTGGAGCCGGCAGTGGTGGCCAGTAGTTTTTTTGCCGATCTCTCTCTCACCCGCCGGATTGAAGAGCGCGACGGTGCCACCATTTATACTGATGGCCGCCAAGGCCTAAGAGTGTGGCCCTCCGGCCAGATGGAATACAATGCGCCTGAATTGTTGCCAGGGGTGCCCTTGCCCCCCCACGAAACCTTTAGCCGTGCGGTCCGCTTTGTCACCCAGCATGGCGGTTGGCCGCTGGATATGCGCCTGGCTGGGCTCACTGAAATCGAAAGCGGCGCCGGCAGCTTTTACCGCTTGGTTTTTCGCGGCTACTTGCAGGGTCTGCCTCTGGATTATTCCCGGCTGGAGCTAGACCGCTGCAGCCGCGGGGTGGCGGTTTATCGGCGGCAGCTTAGAATACCTTCTTACCAAGCCGGTTCAGCCATCTTGGCAGTCGAGGAACTGGAAGAGAGCCTGCTGGCAGCAGTCTCTTTAGACCACCAACTGGCCGACCTGGTTCCCGGCTATGTACTGGCGGAAGAATCCTGGCTGCTGCAACCCCGGTGGCTGATTCAGACCACAACTGGGCAGTTATTGGAATTGGCTGATCTTCCTGGAGGTGACACCAGTGAACTGGAGGCGGGCTAAAAATTTGCTCCTGGTTTCGTTTTTGCTGCTGGATTTGGTTTTGGCCTGGCTCTATTTGGACCTCAGGGCCGATGCCCGCGGGCAGGTGGCCGGATCACACTTGGATGCTGATTTATTGGAACAATTGGCCGCCAACAACATCAGCTTGGCAGCCGAGCTGCCCCGGAGTGTGCCGGAACTGGCTTTGCTCCAGGTGGGCCTAAAAAGGCAAAATCCCTATTCCTTAGCCGCCACTTTCTTTGGGACCCTGGATGGAGTGGATACCAGCCCCCCGGATGATCCTTTGTTGGCTGCCGCTTTTCGCCGCGGCGAAGAAGAACTGCTTTTTTACCGCAGCGGCGTCACCGTCTATACCAACTCCGGCCTTGGCGCCGGCGATGGCCAAACAGAAGCGGAAGCCCAGCAGCGAGCCGAGGAGTTTTTGGGCCGCCACAGCGGCGATGATTTGCAGCTGCTGTCGGTGGAACCTTACCGCCGCCAAGGCACTTACATGGTGGAGTTTTGCCAGAGCTGGGAGGGGCAGCCGCTGGTGGGAGCCAGCGGAGCCGTATTGGTGGTTACTCCAGCCGGCGTGGAACACTGCTGGCGCCGTCAGCTGACAGTTTTTGGCGAAAGCGGCATTAGGCGCAGCGTCATCCCAGCCGAAGCGGCGCTTTTAACCTTGGCCTTGGAACGGCCACGTCCACAAGCCACCCCCCTCACCGTGAAAGGAATAACTTTAGGTTACTACAATGAAATCTACAATGCCGATCAATGGGAAGCAGCGCCGGTCTGGCAGATCTGGGCCGGAGGCGATATAAATTTTTATATCAATGCCTATACCGGCGAGCTGGAGGCCGAATAAGTCTGCTCCTATTCGTTAAGCAAACAGCAAAGTTTAGTGGCCCTAACCGGGCGAAATGCCCGACAGTTGCCGCCAACTTCGGAAAAGGCCGACTAACAATGATAAAATCTGTTCGGAAGCTTATATTTTTAGCCAGGATAAAGATTATTGTTTGATTACCCCGTTTATTTCATGTTATAATTGTAACCGAGTTCCTGTAAGCACTTAGATAAAGGGTGGTGATGTTTTTGGCAATTGAAGCCCTGCGCGCCGTGCGGGAGACCGAGGTCAG
>DATERQ010000036.1:0-8567 GCA_035271345.1 bacterium
TACTATGATACTACATATTTCTTGGATTGCAACTGTTAATCCTCCCGGTCAAGCATTATGATTTATCCACCACGGCGAAGGTAAACTCCCCCTCCGCCGCTAATTTCGATTCCACAAATGCTTTCCCCCGCCCTTTGCCGATACTACCCCGTATTTTGGTCAAAGTGGTTTCTAACCGCAATCGGTCTCCAGGTACCACCGGCTGGCGAAAACGGCAACTGTCGATACCGGCAAAAAAGGCAAGTTTTCCTTCCAGTCCCGGCTGGCTAAGCAGAGCCACAGCCCCCGTTTGAGCCAGGGCCTCAACAATAAGCACCCCGGGCATCACCGGTTGACCGGGGAAATGCCCAGGAAAAAAGGGCTCATTCCCGCTCACGTTTTTCAAACCCACCGCTCTTTGGCCCGGTTCCAATTCGATTATTCTATCCACCAGCAGAAACGGATAGCGGTGAGGCAATATTTTCATGATCCCGGCTTGATCCAGCACCTCCAGCGCCTCCTCCCTATACTGTACTTTACCTTCCTTCCCCTCATTCGCCAAAGAGTTGTTTTCTCCTCCTCCAAATTAAAGCAGCAGGGCCAGTTCTTGACTAAACCTGCTGCTTCTATATGCCTAAGTCGTCCATTGTGGGATCACGGCTTTAGATCGCAAACAGTGTCGGCTCCTTTTTGGAGCGCTGTATTTGCTCCCAATTAAGGCAGTGTTGCGGCCGCTGCCCGGCCAAAGCCAGCGCCACCTGTTCTGCAGCTTCTATTGCCACCTGAGTCTGGGCCTCAACCGTGGACGCCCCCAAATGCGGAGTAACAATAACATTTTCCAGTTCAAATAGCGGGTTCTCGGTACAGGGTTCTTTATTAAGCACATCCAAAGCGGCTCCGGCCACTAGCCCATTGCGCAAAACTTTAGCTAAAGCGTCTTCATCGATCAAAGCACCACGAGCCGCGTTGATGAGGCGCACACCCGGTTTCATCAAAGACAGGGTTTCCCGGTTAACAAAACCACGTGTTTCATCTGTAAGTGGCAAATGTAAGCTGACGAAATCAGCCCGGCCCAACGCTTCCGACAATGGTAGCAACGTAACATATTGATCCAGCCGCTTCTGGTTCAGATAGGGGTCATAGCCTATAATTTTCATGCCTAGCGCTTGAGCCCGCACCGCCACTGCTGAACCGACTCGACCCAAGCCTAAAATACATAAGGTTTTTCCGGCCAGCTCAATGCCCTGAAATTTGGCCCGCTCCCACCGGCCTTGCTGTAAGGTACCCATGGCCTGTGGAATGTTACGGGCTAAAGCCAGCATCAAAGCCAAGGCGTGTTCTGCCGCCGCAATAGTGTTCCCCGTTGGCGCATTAACTACCGAGACCCCATTGTTAGAGGCTGCCTCAATATCGATATTATCTACCCCCACTCCTGCGCGCCCCACCACTATTAATTCCGGCCGAGCCGCAATAAATTCCGCGGTCACCTTTGTGGCCGACCGTACAATCAAACCTTGGCAACCGGCGCAAGCAGCTATCAGTTCAGAAGTAGTCAAGCTGCTGGCCTGCACCTTAGCCTCATGACCTTTTCGCTTCAAAATTTGCACTGCTTCCGGGGCCACATTATCCACCACCATAACTTTGGCCATGCTTAACCCTCCCGCAGAAATTGTGCTTGTGCCTGAGCCACTCCTGCTCCAAGCTGTACCGGGTAGTTCAGCCGCTTCAGCCCCAATTCTAACCCTGCCAAAGCCCCTAAAATGTCCAGCTCGTCAATATAGCCCATGTGGCTGAAGCGAATAACTGAATCCGCTTGCCCGCCCTTACCCCCAGCAAAACAAAGTCCGAACTCATTCTTGACCGCAGCCCTCAAAGCAGCGGCATCCCCATTTGGAATATAAATGGCAGTCACCGTAGGCGATGCCCAATCGTCTTCAGCCACCAGGGCCAGTCCTAAGGCCCGAACACCGGCCCGAACGGCTTTCGCATAGCGGAGATGTCGGCCCCATACCTGAGCTAGCCCCTGGCCCAACATTAATTCCAACGACTTCTCCAACCCGAACAGCAAACTAACATTGGGCGTCCAGGGGGAAAACCCTTTTCCCACCTGTTCTCGCCAGCGCTTCAAACCAAAATAAAACGATCTTGCTTCCACCTGCTCTATCTTATTCCACCCCTTGGGGCTCACACTGAGGAAGGCCAGTCCCGGCGGTAGCATAAATGCTTTTTGGGAGCTAGTGGCCATTAGATCCACTGACCATTCATCGGTACGAATGTCCGCCGCTCCCATGCTGCTGATAGCATCCACCAGCAACAGTGTCTCTTTGTGCCGAAGCAAGGAGCCCACAGCGGCAACATCGTTCACCACCCCAGTAGAGGTCTCGTTGTGGGTCATCAGCACTGCCTGGGGCAACGGCCCCCGTTCCAACCGCTCCCGTACTTCTCCTATTTCAACCGGTTTTCCCCAGGGAAACTCCATTGACTCCACTTTAGCCCCACATTGCTCGGCAATGTCAGCAAAACGCTGGCCAAATTGTCCTGTAACTAACGCCAACACATCATCGCCGGGGTTTACACTGCTGGTAACCATGGCTTCCAGGGCTCCGGTGCCGGAAGATGTGAAAATAAAAAGGTCATTTTTCGTTTGAAAAACCTGCTTTACTTTCTCCACCAAAGACCGCTGCAAAGAAGCGTATTCACTACTTCGATGTCCGATTATTGGTTTCGCCATGGCTATCGCCACTTCCGGCGGAACCGGTGTCGGCCCTGGAATAAATAAGTGCTGCTTTCTTTGCATAAACAATCTCTCCTTTGATAGCAGTAAATTAAAAAGCCCCCCGTCCAGCAACAGGACGAGAGGCGACTCCCGCGGTACCACCTTCGTTAGCGTTAACTGATAAAGCTAACGCCCACTCATGATCTGTTAACGGATATCACCCGTACCAGCCTACTTTGCTTCGGCCATCACTTGGGGATGGATTCCGAAAGTTGCCTCATCGGCTTGCACCGACCGCCGACTCTCTTACGCAGACAATCTTTCGTACTTGCTCCCGGCATCGCTTTTTACTATTGCCATTTAGTCTACACCACCGGCGGCTAAAAAGCAAGTGCACTAAACACTTTGCCCATCCTGTGTTACTTTGCCTACTTAAGTATTACAGCCCCAGGCACATTTAGGAACCCTATCAAATTGGGATAAAATTAATGTGATTCGGGAGGGCCCTCTTTTACCGTCATCCTGAGGGCCTTTTTATTGTCAGCCTAGGGGCCCTCTCTTATTGTCATCCTGAGGGCCTCTTCTTGCTGTCATCCTAAGAGGGCCCTTTTTTATTGTCATCCTGAGGGCCTCTTCTTGCTGTCATCCTGAGGGCCCTCTCTTACCGTCGTCCTGAGGGCGAAGCCCGAAGGATCTTTCCCCCCTACCTAGCTTAAGATCCCTCGCTTCGCTCGGGATGACACTAAGGTAGCCGGTGATAACACTAAGGTAGCCGGTGATGACACTAAGGTAGCTGGTGAGGGCATTAAGGCAGATCGCTCCCAGTAATGCTGAGAGGGCCCCTCTTACTGTAATCCGGGACCCTCTTTCTTGTTGTTTGTCATCCCGAGCATCCCAAGGGCCTTGTCTTACCGTCATCCTGAAGGCCCCTTCTTACTATCATCCAGAAGGCCTTCTCTTATTGTCATCCAGGGGGCCTTCTCTTATTGTCATCCCGAGGGCCCCTTCTTGCTGTCATCCTGAGGGCGAAGCCCGAAGGATCTTTCCCCCCTTCCCAGCTTAAGATCCCTCGCTTCGCTCGGGATGACAGTAAGGTAGCCGGTGATAACACTAAGGTAGCCGGTGATAACACTAAGGTAGCTGGTGATGATACTAGGCTAGCTGGTGATGATACTAAGGTAGCTGGTGATAACACCAGGGTAGCTGGTGAGGGCATTAAGGCAGATCGTCCCCAGTAATACTGAGAGGGCCCCTCTTACTATAATCCTGGAGCCCCTTGGGAGGCCTCCCTTTTAAGCCCGGTTCAATTGGCGAAACAACACCTCCGCTAAACTGCCTTCGGAGCGAGCAATAATCTGGGCATACTCAGTATCCAGCATGCTGTTAAACACCTTTTCGCCAGCACTGGCCGGGAACAGCCCGCCTTCAGGTACAGTGTCTCTTAAACTAGCCAGGAGTTGGTTCCAAAAAACCGCTGCAAACTCCTCGCAAGCCTGGCGCAAAACACAGTTATCACCTTGTTGTGTTTGCGGACTCCATTGCTGCCCAACCGATTTGCAATCTGTTTCAATGGTAGTCATTCTCTCGGCTCCTTATTAACAAACTGCTAAAACCACAGTTAAAAGCCAGTCTAATCCCGTTCAAAGCCAGATTTGAGCCCTAGCGGCGGAGATTGTTGGCTACACCCAACATCTCATCAGCGGCGGTGATGGCTTTGGCATTGATCTCATAAGCCCGCTGGGCCGTGATCATGTTCACCATCTCTTCCACCACCTGGACGTTGGACAATTCAATAAAACCTGCTGCCAAATTACCACAATCCTCGCCTGGAATTAAACCATCTTCCACTGGCCCGGCGGCCTCCGTGGGTAAAAACAAATTGCGTCCCACAGCCCGCAGGCCAGCCGGGTTGGAAAACAAAGCCAACATAATCTGATCGCCGCTGATGGAGTCGCCATCCAATTCGTAGCTGATAGTTCCATTAGCAGCAATAGCAACATTTTTGGCTTCAGGTGGAATGTTGATCCCCGGCATCACCAAATAGCCATCAGTAGTCACTAGATCTCCGTCGGCATCCAGTTTAAACGAACCGTCACGAGTATAAGCTTCTTCACCGGTGGGCAGCTCAACCACAAAAAACCCATCGCCTTCAATGGCCACATCGAGGGGATTTTGGGTGGGCTGCAAGTTACCGCTGCTAAAAATTCTTAAGGTCGCCGCCGGACGCACCCCATGCCCCACTGATAAATCACTGGGCAAATAGCCCCCAGCAGCGGTGGGTGTGGCGCCTCGAATAGTCTCATAAAGAAGATCCTGAAATTCCAACCGGCTTTTTTTAAAGCCATTGGTATTGACGTTGGCTAAATTATTGGAAATAACATCGATATTAAGTTGCTGGGCCATCATCCCAGAGCTGGCTGACCACAAGGCCCGCATCATGATTGTTCTCTCCTTCCAGGGTCTAAAATTAAAACTATATTGATGCCGGTAAAAACTAGTTGAATCGCATCGGTCAATCAGCGATTCCCGGGCCTCTGCCTTGCAGTCCGGCCCTATATTTTAGACTCTCCCCACTTCGTTAATCAGCTTGTCCAAGGTCTGATCCTGGGTTTGTATTGCTTTTTGTCCGACTTCATAAGTACGCAAAGCCGTAATAAGATCCACCATGGCTTCCACCGGTGAAACATTGGCCTCCTCCAACACCCCTCGCAATACGGTGGCTTCTACTAATTCAAGGGGTTGGGGCGTAGTTAGTAAACCATGTCCTGCTTTGGTGGTCTCCACGGTCGCTGGTGCTGTAACCACAGCCAAGTTGGAAGTCAGGTCGGGATCATCGGCATAAACGATACCCCCGGCCCGCGATAAAACAGCAAGACCATCAGCGGTAACAAGTTCTCCCCAATCATTCACCATAAAGGCACCATTTCTAGTGTACCGTTCCCCTCCCGGTGTCGCTACTACAAAATATCCATCCCCTTGAATCGCAAAATCGAATTGGCGTCCAGTTTCCCGGTAATAGCCCTTTCGATTTAGCATTGTGACTTCAGCTACTGCGGCGCCGGTGCCTAAAAATCCGACCGGTCGCGGACCGGTGGGTAATGCCAACAGGCTATCCCGGGCATCGTTGAGACGATAGACAAACATGTTGGGTAGTGCCGCTGTAACAACTGCGTCGGCCCGGTATCCAGGCGTAACAGCATTGGCCAAATTATTGGCCCCCACATCCAACCGCGTCTGTTGAGCCACCATCCCGGCAGCGCTTGTATACAGGCCACGGATCAATCATATCATCTCCTTTCCGTCCTCAAAATAGCATCGGAAACCAATGGGGATTTGCCCTTTAGTTTATCTAAATATTGCAAAGCCTTGCCAGTTCCTAACGCCACAGCGGTGATGGCGTGTTCAGAGACATAGACCGGGATTCCTGTTTCTTGGCTCAATAGCTTGTCCAATCCATGTACTAACGCCCCACCTCCCGTCAACACCACCCCCTTATCAATAATATCCGCTGCCAATTCCGGAGGCGTCCGTTCCAAAACTCCTTTCACGCACTGCAGGATCGCTTCCACCGGTTCCGACATAGCTTCCAAGGTTTCTTCAGAGCCAAGCCGAATCGTTTTCGGAAGCCCGGTGAGCATATCCCGACCCCGCACATCCATCTCCTTGTTCTCGATGACGGCATATACTGTGCCAATGGATTTTTTCAGCTCTTCCGCTGTGCGTTCGCCAATCAATAAATTATAGTTCCGTTTTACATAGCGGACAATTGCATCATCAAAATCATCGCCTGCTATCCGCAGGGATTCACCTAAAACAATACCACCCAAGGAAAGCACCGCCACATCGGTGGTGCCCCCACCTACATCCACCACCATATTACCGCTGGGCTCAGCGATATCAAGACCGGCTCCTAGAGCCGATGCCAGCGGTTCTTCAATTAAATAGGTACGGCGTGCGCCGGCCTGCATGGCAGCTTCCAATACAGCCCTTTTCTCCACTGTAGTTACCACCGCCGGAATACAGATCATAATTCGCGGCCGGAAAAACAAACGTTGACTACTGGCCTTCCCAATAAAATACTTTAACATTTTTTCGGTTATATCATAATTGGCTATCACCCCGTCCCGTAAGGGGCGGATAGCTATAATATTGCCCGGGGTCCGGCCCAGCATCCTCCAGGCTTCAGCCCCTACAGCCAGGAGCCGGCCACCATCCCGCTCAATGGCTACTACCGCCGGTTCTTGCAACACTATCCCTTTTGACCGGACATAAATAATTATCGACGACGTCCCCAGATCAATACCAATATCTATCCCCCAAAACATCCGGCTAGCCCCTTTCGCCAAACGCTCCTTCCACTTAAATTCTGTAATTCTACACCCTTCCACAAATATCCTCTTTCCAAACCTAGATCCCCAAATATTTCTTCCGCGTGGCCGCCCCTCCGCGTAAATGCCGTTCTGCTTTATTTTGATCCAAGATCGCCCGCACTTTTTGCGCTAATTGGGGGTTAATCCTCGGCAGTCGCTCAGCCATATCCTTGTGCACTGTACTCTTACTGACGGAAAATTCTTCGGCTGCCCGGCGGACGGTGGCTCCCGTCTCAGCAATATAATAGCTGATCTCCAGCACCCGTTCGTAAATATGATCGCGCACGCCCGTCCCCCCTCTTTAAAGCTCAACTGCAATAAATGTATATGCCCGGGGGAACAAAAAATACCCGACGGTGGTAATAGAACCACGGACTGACAACTTTAGTAATCATAAAGATACAAAAAGGATGCATTTGCACTGTCAAATACACCCTTTTAATTCCAACCACCATGGTGTAGGTAAGTTATCGGATTAGGTTTTAAACCATTTCAGTCATATTATTACAGGCAGTTAGAGCACGAAAGCCGTTTATACGTTTATACCAAAATAAGTCGCGGAGATCAATCAATGGAAACGGTATAATAAGTTGCCAACAGACTCAGATTAAGCAAGTCGATTCGGCCAGCCCCATTAAAGTCACATGCCGGGTCATAATTGCCGTCGCCCTGCTTGGAATCGTAGGCAGAGGCCAATTCAGTCAAGTCAAGCAAATTCACTTGGCCATCGCCATTGACATCGCCAGCCTTCATAACAATCAAACCCAAGTCAACGCTCGCGCCTGCTATTGCCGTACATATCGATGCTCAGTTAGATAGGGCTTGCTGAACCATCCTCTAAAGCCCCCATGTTAGCCATCAAGCAAACACAATAAAACGTTTTCCATCCAAGCTTTCACCGAATCAAGCCCTAGTTGCTGTTTTATATTTTTGTATTTACCAGGTCAGGTGAGCCTAACCTGGCCAAACCGCTAATCCTGGAACAAACTAGCAAACCGCATGAAAATGGCCGCAGCTTGTGCCCGGCTGGCCTGATCTTTCGGTGCTAGGACAGTGGCAGATGTGCCGGTCAATAGGCCCTGATCCACTGCCCAAGGCAAGCCTGGATCCGCGAAACCGCTCACCTCATCCTGGTCAATAAAAATAACCAGGACCTCGCCGTCATACTCCAAATCATAATTCTTATATTGAGCATAGCGATAGAGAAATACCGCCATTTGTTCGCGGGTTAAAATGCCATCGGGATCAAATTCAGTTGCACTTATTCCCAGGGTAATTCTATTTTCGTAAGCCCAGGCAACCGCCTTTTTATACCAGTTTTGTTCCAGGTCAACGAATGGGCTCTCTAGATCCGGCACGCCATCATCACCGCCAAATTCCAATCGGCTTAAGATGGTGACAAACATGCCCCTGGTAATGGGAATATCGGGACCGAACTCGTCGGCCGAAATGCCCTTGAATAGTCCATGTTCGGACACAAACTTGACTGCTTCATGGTACCA
>DATERQ010000037.1:0-21250 GCA_035271345.1 bacterium
AACCCGGCCGGTAGTGTAATATGGTGGGTCACCGGGAATCCAGGAGCAAAGCGGAGAAATACCAAGGAAGACGCACTAATCGCAAAGCCTAATACCGGTTCACCTGTAACAATGCCAATCAGTCCACCGGCAAAACCAAAACCAATACCGATCATTGCCACCTGTCCCCAGTCACTTTGCCAAGGCAACCAACAATGGCCTTCAGTAACAGACATAATGCCGCCTTTGGCCCTGGCTTCCTCGGTTAACGTCCCCAATGGCCCTTCCTGCAAAAATACCCCGCGGGCGATCATCGCTGACAGCGCTACCGTTAATGCACCTGTATCTGTCGGCAATCCTAACATATTCCAAAGGGAAAACAATAGCCATCCTATAACACCAAAAATACCACCCACTAATAAAACCCCAGGATTATTAAGCTGGGCCAAAGGAGTGCCAATATCCTTGGCTTCAATCTCCATTCCCCGGCTAGAGGCGTAACTGGCTGCTGCCACACCGCCGGCAAAAGCAACCCAAGGTGCCAGTACTGGGCCAAACCCGACCCCGGCAATTACATTTGCCGCTTCCGGCGAGCCAAAATAACCAGCCGCTATACCCGCTAATAAGGTGAATCCAGTCATGATAAAGGCCGGCAATGCTCCCAAGGCAGCCCCTAGCACCCCACCGCCAAACGCTGCAGCTAAAAACTGAATATCTATGCCCATCTTTAGTCCTCCTTCTTAAATAGTGTATTTAATCCATATCCTTCAATAGTTTGTCTTACCACCACCTTTCCATTGGGCTCAGGTTCCCCTCGCGATTTAAAACTGTAATCTACACCACATTATCAAGCAGTCTTATTATCAGCCTTCTGTTTTGACAGCGGTCGGCTAGCAATTGCCGCCACCCCAGTGCCGGCAACATCAGCCACAATCACCTGGTGAAACTGGATTGGGGCTGTCACTACTAGCTGGGACCATTCCTTCAATATAGCCGGGATACTAGGCTTTGGCACTGGCTCTTCCGTTTTCACCGGCAGCACCGGTAAGGCTCCCCCCCGTACTCGCACTGTCCCGGTAACTACACGTGTCGGTCGAAAAATCTCATCTTTTACATAGACCTCGCCCCGTTTACACTGATTGCCTTCGATACTTACAATTTTATCGCCTTGGGTTATAGCCTTTACTCGGCATCCCACCGGACAAGCAATACAAATGAGTTCATGTGTTTCCGTCATGCCCGTTCACCTTCCTTCACCAACCGAACCTCCAGCCCCCCAGTCGCTGAAGCAACGATTCGTTCAGGCGGTATGCTGATGCTTACCATCTCGGCCGGACGCACTACCTGTTCTCGGCGGCTAAAAACCACCTTACCGGCCAGCAATAGCTCCACCTTCACACCCACGTCTGGTTCCAGCACCCGCAAATACAGGGTGGTGTTCTTTCTCTTTAGGCTGGCAAGCCGGATCTTATGCGGCACCACATAGCGCACCCCCGCACCAGCCTTAGTGGCGATAAAACCACCGTCTACCTGCCGTCCCTGGGCATACAGTGCTGCCCCCTCCCCGGCAAGCCAACTTTCCCGGGTAACATTATCGACCAAATCATGCACATGGACCACGTTACCGCAAGCAAACACACCCGGTAGACTAGTTTCCATCTCATCGGTCACCGTCGGACCTCCGGTCACAGGGTCGATTTCAATCTTGGCATCACGCGTTAATTCGTTTTCCGGGATCAAACCCACCGATAACAGCAAAGTATCACATTCCACAATTTGCTCAGTTTCCCTCACCGGATTGAGCTGTTCATCTACCTTACATACTGTAACCGCCTCGACCCGCTCTTGGCCATGTATCTTGGTCACAGTATGGCTAAGATGCAGCGGGATATTGTTATCTTGCAAGCATTGGACCATATTACGCGTAAGGCCATTGGAAAACGGCATCAGCTCATATACACCTATCACCTTGGCCCCTTCCCAAGTAAGTCGCCGAGCCATAATAAGACCCACATCGCCGGAGCCCAGAATTACTATTTTCCGCCCCGGCAGATATCCTTCCATGTTGACAAAGCGCTGGGCTGTGCCAGCGGTAAATATGCCACTGGGGCGGCTGCCTGGTATAGTTACTGCACCCCGATTCCGTTCCCGACAACCCATGGCCAAAACAATTGCACCGGCGGTAATGTTCAACATCCCAAGCATTTTATTAATGGCATAAATATGTCCATCAGATTGTATTCGGAGCGCCATGCTGTTAAGAAGCAGCTTCACCCCGGCTGTTGTACTCTCCTCAATAAACTTATATGCATATTCCGGTCCAGTAAACTCCTCCTTGAACAAATGCAAACCAAATCCATTATGAATACATTGCTGCAGAATCCCGCCTGGTTCTCGATCCCGTTCAATTATCAACACCTTTTTTGCCCCAGCAGTTTTAGCGCGAGCCGCTGCTGCCAGCCCGGCTGGTCCGGCCCCAATTACGGCCACGTCACAGTCCAGCTTACGCATTTTCCCCGGCCCCCCTTTCGGTAACCGATCCCTTGGTGTGAGCCAGGAGCAATCTCGAGTCGCCACCCCGCTTGGTAACCTTATCCCACGACAGCCCTAGTTCTCGGGCCATAATCTCCACCACTCGTGGTGTACAAAAGCCGGCTTGACATCGTCCCATACCGGCGTGGGTACGCCGTTTAACACCGTCAATGGTCAGGCAAGGTATTGGCCGCTCTAAAGCCTGGACAATTTCCGCTTCAGTCACAGTCTCACAGCGGCAAACAATTTGCCCGTAACGAGGGTCACTTTGAATTAACCGGGCCTGTTCCTCTGGGTCCTTATCTCGAAAAGTAACAATATCGTGGCGGAAAGGATTGAATTTCGCTTTGCCCACCAACTCTAGACCAGCCACTTGAAGAAAATCAGATACCACTTGGGCAATAGCCGGAGCTGCTGTTAAACCTGGTGACTGAATGCCAGCAGCGTTAATGAAATTAGGTACTCCCGGCGCCGGACCCAGCACAAAATCGTTGCTCGGCCTCGCCACCGCCCGGAGCCCGGCAAAATTGGTGATGGCATCTTTTACCGGTAGGTCTGGCATAAGATTAAGTGCTTGGCTAAGCACTTCAGATAACCCCTCTGCCGTGGTATCCAAATCCTCCTTATCCTCTTGGTCCCGGGCATTCGGGCCAATAAGCAGGTTTCCATCCACCGATGGGGTCACTAAAATACCCTTGGAAATGGCTGTCGGTACTGGAAACAATGGACTGTTTGCCATATATCCAAAACGTTTATCAAATACGTAATATTCACCCTTACGCGGCACGATATGAAAATTGTTTTGCCCCACCAGAGCCGCTACAGCATCGGCATATCGTCCGGCGGCGTTGACCACATAACGAGTTTCGATCACTGCTTGCGGTGTCTCTACCGCTATCACCTGACTTTGATCTAGTTCTATGCCAGTGACCGGGGCCTCAAGCAAAACCTGAACCCCGTTTTCAACCGCATTCTCAGCCTGGGCGATGGCTAATGCCCAGGGGTTTACCAGTCCGGCTGTAGGAGCCCACAGGGCTGCCACCGCTTTGGGATTTAGATAAGGCTCCCGTGCCAACAATTCCTTGCGGTCGATAATCTCCAGGCCAGGCACACCATTTGTTCGGCCCCGGTTAAGGAGTTCATATAAATGGGGCACTTGGTCTTCAGTTAAGGCAACTACCAATGAGCCTGTACACTGGTAATCCACCTCCAGCTCGCGGCAAATCTGGGGATACATCATGTTACCTCGGATATTGAGTTTTGCTTTCCACGATCCAGGTGTGGCATCATAGCCGGCATGGATAATAGCCGTACATGCCTTGGCGCTACCGCAAGCCACGTCAGGATATTTATCAATTAAAAACACCTTTAGCCGATAACGAGCTAGCTCTCGGGCTACCGCGGTACCGATGGCGCCGGCCCCAATGATAACTACGTCCCCCTTCAGTCTTTTCATAACAGGACCTCCTCCATCTGGCTAGCAAAAAGCTAGAGCCGCACCCAAAAACAATTGGGCCTTGGTTTCGTTTTGAGTGCGGCTATCCAGGTCTATATCATCTACTGGCAATCAAGCCGCAACCAATTAAGAAAGTCCTAGCACCATCCAACCACTCTTAGGGCTGTTCCCACTTCAAGGCCCTTTCTACTGCTCGTTTCCAGCCGTTATACAGTTTCTCTTTATCCTCCTCAGCCATGGTAACTTCGAATTCCCGATCCATCTGCCATTTAGCAGCAATTTCATCTTGATCTTTCCAATAGCCGACAGCGAGCCCGGCCAGATAAGCAGCTCCTAAAGCCGTGGTTTCCGTAATTCTAGGCCGGTGTACCGGAACGCCTAAAATATCAGCCTGAAATTGCATCAAGAAATTATTTACTACCGCTCCTCCATCCACCTTAAGTGCTTGGAGGCTGATACCAGAATCTTGAGCCATAGCTTCCAGCACGTCCCGGGTCTGATAGCAAATGGATTCCAATGTTGCCCGCACGATGTGTTCGCGCTCCGTACCGCGGGTGATGCCCACTATAGTTCCCCGAGCATACATGTCCCAATAAGGGGCGCCCAAACCAACGAAGGCCGGCACAACATAAACCCCACCGGTATCGTCTACTTTGGTGGCATAAGCTTCCGATTCGGCAGAATCGTCAATAATTTTAAGCCCATCCCGCAGCCACTGGATTGCTGCCCCGGTGATGAAAATACTACCTTCTAAAGCATACTCGACCTTATTATTAACTCCCCAGGCAATAGTAGTAAGCAAGCCACTTTCAGATGGAACTGCTTTTTCCCCCGTATTCATGAGCATAAAGCTACCGGTACCATAGGTGTTTTTCGCCATGCCGGGTTCATAGCATGCCTGCCCAAACAGGGCTGCCTGCTGATCTCCGGCATCGCCGGCGATGGGAATTTTGGCTCCTAAAACGGCCGCGTCCGCATACCCGTAAACAAAACTGGACGGCCGAGCCTCCGGCAGCATTGCTCGCGCGATTCCAAGCTCCGCCAAAATCTCGTCGTCCCAGTCCAATTCCCTAATATTAAACATCATGGTTCGGGAAGCGTTTGAGTAGTCGGTGGCATGGATTTTACCCTTGCTTAGCTTCCACATTAGCCAGGTATCCACATTCCCAAACAAAACCTCGCCTTTCTCGGCTCGTTCGCGAACGCCAGGAACATTGTCCAAAATCCACTTAACCTTGGTGGCGGAAAAATAAGCATCGATCACCAAACCGGTCTTGGCGCGTATTTTGTCCACCCAGCCTTTAGCCTTAAGATCATCACAGATGGAAGCCGTACGCCGACATTGCCAGACAATAGCATTGTATACCGGTTCGCCGGTTTCCTTGTCCCAAACAATGGTGGTTTCGCGCTGGTTGGTGATTCCGATGGCGGCAATATCACCGGCCCCAACCCCCGCTTTTTCCAGGACTGCCTTGGCCACCTCTAGCTGGGAATTCCAAATATCCATCGGATTGTGCTCCACCCAGCCAGGCTGCGGATAAAGCTGTTCAAATTCCTTATTAACCATGGCTTTGTTGTTGCCCTCGTGATCAAAAACGATGGCTCGAGAACTGGTAGTTCCCTGATCCAATGCTAAAATATATTTAGCCATCCCAATAATACCTCCCTTTCTTAGGTTCGAGTTCCTCCTTGACTGGCAGGCTTTTTCCGCTTGATCCTATTCCCATATCCCACCCCCCATGGTGCCGTTGGAAAGTTACAAAAGTCCTATCCAAAGCTCACTACATAAACATGAACTAATGGAATAGGACTTCTCCCGCATCTTATCGGCATTTTGTTTAGTTACCAAGGCAAAGCCATCCTTATGGTACAAATTATGCAGCAAATAATTGGCCGGCCAGCACCTGGTATCAATTATATTCGTTATTTGTGTTATTGGTTATGTTGGTGTTATGTTGGTTATGTGTTTATCCCCACACAAAGTGTATTCGGCAAAAATACAAAAATTCCTCCTTACTTAAAGGAAACTTCCATAAATTAAAACCGATCCCCTAGTTTCAGCTCGCTACCTGTTAACAAACGCTCTATATTAGCGCGGTGGCGAACAATAATCAGAGCGGCTCCAGCCAGGCCAAACCAGAAAATCGACCATCCTTGCCGCAAGATGGCAGCCATAAATGGAGCCGCACCAGCGCCCACTATTGATCCCAAAGACGAGTACCGGGTGACAGCCACCACCACAACCCAAATAACAATCAATATCAAGGCCAACCAGGGCGACAATGCCAGGCAGGCGCCAAATAATGTGGCCACGCTTTTCCCACCTCGAAAGCCTAAAAACAGAGGCCAACTATGCCCACAAGCAGCCACTAAGCCCGCCATAACTGCTGCCGCCGGTGTTCCACCCAGCCAGTGGCCTAAATGTACCGCCAACAGTCCTTTAAGGAGATCACCGGCAAAAACCGCCAACGCCACTGGTGTACCCAAAACTCGGGCTACATTGGCAGCACCGATGTTCCCACTACCCAGGCGGGTAATATCTCGCCCTTTAATCTTGCCGGCTATGGCTCCCGTTGGAATTGACCCCAGAAGGTAGGACAAAATTATACTGCTTATCATCGGTCCCTACCCCACTTATCTATCCGTTATTTTGTTGCTTATATTATTATTCTGCCCAGCTAAATGTTTTTCCTTCCGGAGAAGGAAAATATTATTGCCCCCTTGTCCCCAACACCCTCTCCAAAGCCTTGGAAGCCACCACCTTCATCGGGTCTACCACTTGGAGCCCCTGATATGTGTTCCCAGTCATCAGAAGGGACAGCTCGGTGCAGCCAGCAACAACCGCCTCGGCTCCCTGCTCTTTGGACCATGCGATAGCCGGCGCAAGCGCTTTAGCCGCCACCTCTAAAGCCAAACCAGCCTTGATATTGTCATAGATGGTATCCATTACTGCCTGTTGGACTGTGGCAGCGGGAACTAAATAAGATAGATTATGCCTTAAGAAAGCCTTTTGATATAATTCAGTCTGCACTGTACCGGTGGTGGCTAGCAAAGCAATATTATTTAGGCCTTGTTGCCCGATATTTACCACCGTTTGTTCAATCATATTAAGTATGGGAATACCGATTTGGCTTTGAACTTGGGGCACAAAGTAATGGGCTGTATTGCAGGGAAACACCAAAAACGTAGCCCCCGCCTGTTCCAACAACTGGGCCGATTTCACTAACTCTGATACCGGTGAAGCGCCCTGGGCCAAAATTGCCGCCGTGCGGTCAGGAATACTCGGATTCATATCCACCAGCATCCGGATATGGTCTTGATCTTTCTGGGCCGGGGTTAAGCCTAGGACCAAATTCATAAACTGAATTGTGGCTGCCGGCCCCATTCCGCCCACCACGCCCAGAATTTCCTTCCTTTTTACCATGGCTCATTTGCTCCTTCTTAGCCGCCTTCGATCATACGGTTTAATGCCTTTATGCCGCCAAAGGGGCAAAAAGGCTGCCGTTCGGCAGCCTTTTTAGGTCCGTTAGTAGTCCATACCTCCCATACCTCCAGGAGGCATAGCAGGCATTGGCTGGTCTTCTTCCGGTAGATCCGCCACCAAACACTCGGTGGTAAGGAGTAAAGATGCAATGCTAGCTGCATTCTCCAAAGCAGAACGGGTAACCTTCACCGGGTCACCAATACCGGCTTTGATCATATCAACATAGCTTTCCGTCACAGCATCAAAGCCTACACCTGGTTCTTGCTCCTTCACCTTATTCACCACAACAGAGCCCTCAAAACCAGCGTTGGCCGCAATCTGACGGACTGGTTCTTCCACCGCCCGCCGAACAATGCTAAGGCCCACAGCTTCCTCATCGGATACTTCCAAATTATCCAAAACATGAACAGCATTCAGCAAGGCTGTGCCACCGCCAGCAACGATTCCTTCTTCCACGGCTGCCCGGGTAGCATTAAGAGCATCTTCCACCCGCATCTTGCGTTCTTTCAGCTCCGTTTCCGTCGCTGCCCCCACTTGAACTACAGCCACGCCACCGGCAAGCTTGGCCAGGCGCTCTTGGAGCTTTTCGCGGTCGTAATCCGAATCAGTCTCCTCAATCTGTTTCTTGATTTGGGCCACGCGGGCCTCAATGTTTTTCTTTTCCCCTAAGCCTTCAACGATGGTGGTTTTTTCCTTGCCAATCTTGACCTTTTTGGCTTGACCCATGTCTTCGAGGTCAATATTTTCCAGCTTAATACCCAGGTCTTCGGAAATAAAGCGGCCACCAGTCAAAATAGCGATGTCCTCCATCATAGCCTTGCGGCGATCGCCAAAGCCCGGGGCCTTTACAGCCACGCACTGCAGCGTTCCACGAAGCCGGTTCAGCACCAGCGTCGCCAACGCTTCGCCCTCAATATCTTCAGCAATAATGAGAAGGGGTTTGCCAATACGTACCATCTTTTCCAATAACGGGAGTAAATCGTTGATAGCCGTGATCTTCTTTTCAAATAAAAGGATATGCGGCTCTTCGAGATCTGCTTCCATGGTGTCGGCATTGGTGACGAAGTAAGGCGAAATATAGCCGCGGTCAAACTCCATGCCCTCAACGATTTCCACCGTGGTACTGAGGCCTTTGGACTCCTCCACTGTAATAACGCCGTCTTTTCCTACTTTGTCCATGGCATCTGCAACAAAGCTGCCTACCAGTTGGTCGTTTGCGGCAATGGAAGCCACATGGGCTATGCTTTCTTTGGTTTCCACCGGAATGGCTTTATTTTTGATTTCTTCGGTCAAGGCTTCCACTGCCTTGTCAATACCCCGCTTGATGAAAATAGGGTTAGCACCGGCGGCTACGTTTTTGATCCCTTCCCGCATAATGGCCTGGGCCAAAACAGTAGCAGTAGTGGTGCCGTCACCGGCCACATCATTAGTCTTGGAGGCTACTTCGCGGCAAAGCTGAGCACCCATATTTTCAAAAGCGTCTTCCAACTCAATTTCCTTAGCCACAGTAACGCCATCTTTGGTTACAGTCGGAGATCCAAACTTCCGACTAAGTACAACGCTGCGCCCTTTGGGCCCTAAGGTAACTCTTACTGCATCGGCCACGGCACTAACGCCTCGCTCTAAAGCGTGACGAGCTTCTTCTTTGTAAATAAGCTGTTTACCAGCCACTTAAATCCCTCCTCCTTTATTTTTCCACAATCGCCAAAACATCGCTTTCCCTGAGAATCAGGTACTCCTCGTCGTCAAACTTAACCTCTGTGCCGCCATACTTAGCATAGATTACCCGATCGCCTACAGCAACCTCAGGAGTAAGTCTCTGGCCGTTATCTAATACGCGTCCAGGTCCAACTGCAATTACCTCGCCCTCCTGCGGCTTTTCCTTAGCCGTATCAGGCAGGACAATACCTCCTTTGGTCTTTTCGTCAGCAGTAACAGTCTTAACTACTACCCTATCGCCGAGTGGTTTCAACATGGATTAGACCTCCCTTCATCTTATTAGCACTCGCCCGAGGTGAGTGCTAACAACTAGCATTTATATTACACAATTTCCTTCCATTAGTCAAGAGTTCCAGTTTAAAAAAATTAAATGCTGATAAATTCCCGTAAAATGGAGTTGCGGGGGATGATTTCCACTTCCTCTAACGGATAAAAGTAGGCCAAAAACTTGGTTAGCATTTTCGCCCGCGGGTAGGCAGGACTATTCAATGGAATCTGGGCCAGTAAAAATTCTGCCTCGCGCTTGAGGGCGCTTAGCTCGTATACCAAAGCCGAATTGAACATCACATCGGCTTCCTCCTGATAAGGAAATATATTGCGCTCCTCGCCTCGGCGCACAGATGGCCAGCGCAAAATTGTATCTTCCGGACTTACAGAACGCTGTTCGCTATCGCGAACGATACGCCGCAACAGCCTGGTATCGGTAGTGGGTATTCGGTTATGGCGATCAATATTCAGTTGCGTTAATGCGCTAATATAGATCCGAAATTGCCTATCCTTGGGAATGGCGGGGGTTAGCTTAGGATTGAGCCCATGAATCCCTTCGATCAGAATAGGCTGCCCGGACCCCACCTTGAGCATTCGCCCAACCCACGTACGGCGACCCTTATGAAAATCAAATACCGGCACCTCCACTTCCAAGCCCTGAATTAATTTAACCAACTGACGGTTAAACAACTCTAGATCCAAAGCCCCCAAGGCTTCGAAGTCGTAATCCCCGGTTTCGTCCAGCGGTGTCTGTTCCCGGTCAACAAAATAATCATCCAGGGAAATTATGGTTGGTTTTAACCCATTTACACGGAGTTGTATGTATAACCGATGGCAAAAAGTAGTCTTGCCGGAAGACGAGGGGCCGGCGATAAAGACTACCCGCACATCATCATGTCGCGCAGTAACCTCGTCAGCAATGGCAGCAATCTTTTTCTCGTGTAGGGCCTCAGCGATCTGCACCAGCTCAGGACCGTCACCGGCCACAATAAGATCGTTAAGGGAAGCCACATCCCCCACTTGTAGAATATCGCCCCAGCGTTCAGCTTCGTGAAAAATTCGGGCCAGTTTGGGCTGATCCCTATACACCGGCAATGCTTCCGGCCAGTAGCGATAAGGAAACAATAAAATCAAGCCGGGCAAGTAGAAATGAAGGCCAAATTCCCGCAAAAAGCCAGTACTAGGCACCATATAACCAAAGAAGTAGTCATATAATCCGGCCAGCTCATAGACATTAAGATAGTCTTTCCGACGATATTTAAGCAGCCTTGCCTTACCGAGCTGTCCTTGGGATTGGAATATTTCCCGAGCCTTTGTTAAAGGCACTTGATTTTTCACAAAGGGTAAATCGGCTTGGACCAGCCGCCGCATCCGTTGCTCTAGCAACAACACATCCTCTTCTGTCAGCGGCTTTGGCCCCCGTAGCTCCACATAAAGGCCCTTCCCCAACGAATGCTCAATAATTACCTTGTTTTCCGGCATAATATCTTTAGCAGCACGAATTAACAAGAAGGAAAGGCCGCGAATATAAATGCGCTGCCCATCGTCGGTGGACAAATCCAAAAACTCAATGTCGGCATCGGCTGTCAAAACAAAATTCAAGTCCCGCAGTTCCCCGTTTACCAGGGCGGCAACAATTGTAGACCGGTATTGAGGCTGCCAGTGCCGGCATAGGCTCTTTAAAGATATCCCCGCCGAGACCCATTCTTCAGCGCCATCCACGGCAATTTTTATTTGTTCTGCCCTTGTCACTCTGTACCCCTCCCTTTATCACAATACTTATTGCCCTGTTCTCCACAACCAGACCGGTGGCTAAAAGGCGTTAAAGCCATTTCCAGCCTTTCTGACCCCAACAGCCCTTTTAATCTAAAATCAAATAGAGCTGTTGACCTTGGCCAAGGTTTGCAGCAACAGCTCCACTCTAACTCAGGGTTCGATTCTTTTCCATTAACGGGCCAAAACTGTCGCTAATTCGTACAGCGAGCGGTCCAACTTTTTCCTGGAGACAAATAGTCGTGAGAGCGGTACTGTCTTTAACTGCCCAGCCATCATGCAAACGGCAACTCCTTGTTCCCCCTCCAGTAAAGATCCCACTGCCCAAGCCCCCATTCGGCTAGCCAAAATACGATCAAAAGCAGTCGGAACCCCTCCGCGCTGAAGGTGTCCAAGTACTGTCACTCTAGTATCAAAACCCGTTTTGGCTTTAACTTGTTCGCCCAAAGAATAGGCCGAGGTTACCCCTTCAGCCACCACAATAATACTGTGCATCTTACCTCGGGCAGCACTGCATTCCAACCGCCTGCAAATATCCTTGAGATCGAACGCTATTTCTGGTACTAGAATGGACTCCGCACCACCGGCCAAGCCGGCCATAAGCGCAATATGACCTGAGCCACGCCCCATCACTTCTATTACAAAAGTTCGTTCGTGAGCCGAGGCAGTGTCGCGAATCTTATTCATAGCCTCCACCACTGTATTGATGGCAGTATCGAAACCGATACTTATATCGGTGCAAGGAATATCATTGTCAATGGTCCCCGGTACTCCTATTACCGAAATACCACGCCGGGCCAGTGCAGCCGCCCCTCGAAAAGTGCCTTCGCCGCCTATCACCACCAGGCCTTCCAGTCTCGCTTTAATCAAATTGGCAGCCCCTAGATCTTGGCCGGCAGAAGTGAAAAAGCGGTCGCAACGGGCGCTACGCAAAATCGTGCCCCCATGCTGAATGATCCCATCCACCGAACACAAATCCAGCTCCTTAAAATCTTGCTCCAACAGCCCTTGAAAACCATGCTTGATTCCCAAAATTTCGAGCTTGTGTTCCGTGGCCTGGTGAACCACAGCCCGAATAGCGGCATTCATTCCTGGGGCATCGCCCCCACTGGTAAGCACCCCTATTTTTTTCAATATTCATCACCTCAGCTTCAAGATGGGCATAAGCTGGGGTCAGTCAAATAGGAAAAATGCTCTGGGTTATTTATAAAAGCCTCGTATAGTGTAACCCCTTTTACCAACCCTAAATCCCTATACTGTCGGGCTAGCCGACGCTGAAGCTGAGGAATGTAATCATAGTTGGGGTTAGCAATAAATGTCGAGACCCCCTGCACACGCACCTCATAATAAACTGCGCCACCTAGGTCTGCAAACGGTTCTGGCAGGGAGGAAAAGCCATCTGCAACCCAATTGGCGGTAACCAGAGTTTCATTAGCCGGATTTATCAACACTAAACCACGGTTCGGCGGTACTACCACTTTATCCCCGGCGCTGGCTTCAAATAAAGCCACTTCTTCCACTGAGTTCAGCTCTGGATCCAAATACTGAACCAGAAAATGAGCCCTTCCCTGTACCACTTCATACACTTCAGGATAAGTCTGTTCTGTGCCGGCTACTGCTGGATTATAGTGCCCAGCCGTCTTAACATATTCCGGACCAATAAGGGCCGGTGGAATTATGGTAATATCGTACCGCAAGCCATGACCTTTTATCAATTCACGGTCTTTATTTAGACAAATATCGCGATACATAAAATAAAGCTGCTGTTTGGAGTCTACTGCGGCCGGTGCATAAAACAAATCCCGCATGTCACCAGCCAGATGTATCACCGGGGGCGTGGGTTCTACATCAGCTCCAAAGCGCAGCTCCGTTCCTTCCAAAGTTAACGGCAGTGATGTGGTTGCCAATAAATCAATTTGCATGGATAACACCTCCTTTCGCATAGTTCGAGCCACCAGCGATAATCTTTCCGCCTGCAGCCTTTGTCCATGGTCCTTACTATTATATTCGCTAAAGCAAAGGTTAATCCTTCCACCATCGCCGTTGGGCCCGAAGAATGGCTGGTCGAGGTTAATCAGCCGTTCCCGCCCCCGGCTCCGTTTCAGCGTTGCCTTCTGGCAGTGGTGGCAGCACCAGCCTTTGGCCTGGTTCCAGTTCCCTGGGATCGGAAATGTTATTGCGGTCTACAATCAGACCGAAATACGAGCCGTCCCCATAATAATTCTCGCTAATGCCCCATAAAGTGTCATTCGGTTGCACTATATGTATGGTTTCATCTAATAGATGATTATTAGGCTCAACCTCCAGGACAGGTGGGTCGGGCTCATTCGTTAGTTTTGGATCAATATCCTGTTCTAACCTTCCTGACTGTTGCGTTGGCAATTCCCCTGTTTCAAGCGTCCCCGCCGGTTCTGTAGCCCAGCGCCATAATCCTGTAACGGCCACAACCAATACCACAAGTAAGGCTATCGCAGCTAAGAATCTTTTTGGGTTAACTAAACGATAACGATTCCCAGACAATCTTGTCGGTATCAGGTCATAATACCCGGAGCTGTCATTTTCATAAGGCACGAGATCATCTTCGCCACCAACATAGATAGCCTCTTGTCCCAATACAGGATCGAACACAAACGCTATCTGCCAAGGCGAGGGGAAGTTCTCTTTGTGCACACCGATATCATAGCTGGATAAAAAAGCACCGAGGCCATGATGGGAATGAAACCAGCCTACGACTTCAAACGTAGGGTACTTTACCTCGGCCTTGCGCGTTAAGGTAGCTACAAGTTCCGGCGTCAGACGGATACTGCTGCCCACCGTATCGGCTTCCGCCGCTAAAATTGCCGCTTCCACCCGCACACGCCCCACTGAGTCGCCCCGATGCTGCACGCTGCCCAACAGAATACCGCCAATTTCTTTACCTTCTTTTCGAGACCAAGCGGAAATCTCGCTTTTTACCGCTTGTGCCACATGAACTCTCATGGTTTTTGGTTTCCCCTCCCTTCTCCGAGCTCATTGCAATTGCCGGAAATCCCTTGACTTAAGACCTTATTCGTTATCTAAACTTGAATCCCTGCCCCTTTAGTCGAAAAAGTCCGCCAAAAACAACCTTGTTTTTTAAGCCTAGTTGTGGTATCTTAGTATTCGGAATCAGAAAAGGAAGAAGTCCTTCAGGGCCAGGTGAAGGGGCACAGCCTCTAATTCCTGACCGGCGGTGAAGCTCGGCATAACCGAGATAAGCCCGCGAGCCGCAATAGCGGTTGATCTGGTGTATTCCAGAGCCGACGGTATAGTCCGGACGGGAGAAGGTGTTTATTTCCCCCCGCTCGCTCAGCGCTCCTTGGAAGGCACTTCTTCCAAGGATTTTTCTTTCAAGGAGGTTAACATCAAATGTCCCCTGTTGGTGACACCAAACACTTAATCAAAATAGCTTTTTTAGGCGCATTGGGATTTCTGCTCATGTATCTGGAATTTCCTCTACCCTTTATGCCCCCATTCCTTAAATTCGACTTCGGCGATGTGCCAGCTCTCATTGCCGGATTCGCTTATGGTCCTGTGGCTGGCATTGTGACAGAGGCAATAAAAAACTTCATTTTCCTGTTGTCAGGCCGGTCTGAAGCCGGGATTATCGGTACCACGGCTAGTTTTGTTGCCGGTATCAGTTTAGTCATTCCAGCGGCCCTTGTTTATCGCCATTATCGTACTTTAAAAGGTGCCATCGTATCGCTTTTTATCGGCACCATTGTGATGACGGCCGTAATCTGTATCGCCGACATCTATATTTTCTTACCTCTTTGGAACATACCAGTGGAACAAATAATGCCTATGATTACGGCTGCCATTATCCCATTTAATTTGATGAAGGGTTTGTTTATCTCCGTTAGCACTTTTATTTTATATAAACGGGTGAGTGGATGGCTGGGGACCGAGGCTGCTCTGCCTGCCACCGATAAACTACAATCATAATTAAACCACCTTAAGCCGGCCTGGCAGAACTGCTGGGCCGGCTATTGTTAATTCCATTATTGCCTCGCTATCGTCCCCTAAGAATTCGGTGGCGTACTGATTCCGGAATCAGTTCGGCCACAGTAGCCGAAGCAAGACATAGATAAGTGTCAGAAGCACCATAATAGCAAAGAATTTCGTCATCATCGACCAACTCTTCTTTATCAGTGCCCGGCACGGCACCGCAGGTAAATACCACGTTTGGTACCCAAGACTGCCCTTCACCTACCTCGTGCTCTGTTTCGGGGGAAAGCACCGGATTTGGAGACCGGTACAATAATCGGCCTGGGTCTTTAGCATCCACTAAAATCACACCTAACCGGTAGACCATGGTATTGCTTACGCCATGATAAATTAATAGCCAACCGTAGGTAGTCTTAATGGGTTGGGCACCGGCGCCAATTTTAAAGGAGTCCCACATCAAGCCCGAGCGGGGCCCAATAATAATTTTATGATTTTGTTTTGGCCACGGCAATTTTAGTTCATCGGCATAAGATACCCAGATGGTCGGTTCCACCCGATGATACATGACCCAACGCCCACCAATCCTCTCTGGAAACAAGATAGCATCTTTGTCCCACAGGCCGGGAAAAGCCAAGCCCAAGTGCTCAAACCGTTCAAACCTACGAGCCAAAAAATCGTCCACGCTGATTGCAGCCGCGGCAATCTGAGCTATAACGCCATTATAAGCCGTATAGACCATGTATAAGCGATCATCGATGACCACCACCCGCGGATCCTCACAACCATGGCTTTCTTCCGCTATCAGCGGGCCAAATACTGGTTCCGGTAGGCGTTCCAACAGGCGAGCCCCATCAAAAATCGCCAATCCAATCCGGGATATTTTGTCCTCGCCATAGGCCCGGTAGAGCACATACACTTTTCCTTGCAGCCTTACCGCCGCGGCGTTAAATACATAATTGCTTTCCCACGGATGCTCCGGTATTGGTTCTAATAACGGGTTTAATTTATGGCGTATAAGCTGCCCTGCTGGCGGATATGAACCCAGGTCTTGTACCAGCACAACCTCTTCTCGGGTTGGCGAACGCAAAACCAGATCCAACAAGCTGCTGGCTTCGCGACCTTGTCCAATACGTTTGATGGCTTCCATCATAATATCCTGTGCCCGTAAGCCCATTTCAGAATACATCTCTTCCAGCAAATCATGGTGGAACCAATCTCGCTCAATGCGGACCGACAGCGGCGTCGGAATTCCTTCGCCACCCCGAAAACTAAAGCTAGACCAAGTCCAGGCCGAACAGGGAATAAAGGTCCCATCACCTAAGGTAAGGCCAAGTCCATACCCCTTGGCCATAAGCTGTAATAGCTTCCCTTTTTCCTGCTCTCCTTGCCGTTTAAGTTCCGATGCCAACAAGGCAATTCGATGGGCCAGCTCCCGCTGATGCCAATTCTGGAAAACGTTGGTGGCCGAAAAAACTTCACGCCCCTGGTGTTTGATAACCGAATTTACCAGCTTAAGCCCAAACCCTTTATGTTCGCGCCCATAGGCTTGCCAAATAAATGAATAGTGTTCCGCTTCCAACAAAATCTTGGCCACATGAGTAAAATATCTTAGTTTAGGAAACAAACCGCCCAAACATTTCGGTAAATTGCTGGCTGTAAGACGTGCTGCTAATCGATCAAAATGGGAAATATCCCTCAACTCACCCACACCGGGATAGCTTTGCGGTGTAACCACCAATGATTTCATTTCTACTTCTTCCAAGCTATCCGGCCGTAAATTGTCACCCAACCACCACAACAGCCGATCCGTGTACTCACGTTCCTCGCTAATTCCTGCCAAAGCCAGCGCGTCCCGAACATCATAATGGCTTAGTAATTCCGCCGTGCTGGAAAAACCCAAGCGGATTAACAGGTTCAAAGGTGGGAATTCTGTCAACAGTTGCCGCAACACTTCTTCCTTCACGGCTAAAATTTTGTGATGGGAAATGAGATCAAAAATGCGTTCCACTACCTGGCGCGTTCCCTCAGCCATGGAAAGATCCCCGGGTAACAACTCCTGGGCCACTTGTTCCAACTGAAGCATAAACTTTTCCAGCTCTATACCCAATTGGGCTGAAGTCAAACCTTTGTCCAACTTCAAGTCCCGATGGATAAATTCATGAAATGCGTCGCTGTAACGCTCCTCCAGGCGTCGAAAAATCCTCCTAGTCCGAACCGGTAAGCCCCCAATACCAAGCAAATCCGCTGGTAATGCCAATGGGACGCCTGGGATAAACTCTAAATAGTCCAAAGGAGCTATCAGGGGCCTAACCTCTTCTAGCTGCTCCATCCAGGCTTGAATAAATTCATTCTTACCGCTCAAAAACCTTTCCCTTTGATCTGTTCGCACCCGAGCAGCTTCCTGAAAGATAAGTTCATCTTTATCCAACCCCTCAATTCTGCTGACCAGGCGGGAGAAATTATTCAAATGAGTAATGTAAGAGCCAAGACGCCCATCGTATAACACCCTCAATCCTTCCAGCAGATCCCCAGTATCCAGGTCATCGGCAAAAACATAAGCCTGTAAAAAGCTGTATATGACCTGGGCCCAGAGCTCAGCGCCAAACGCCAATGGGCTTTCAGCAACTCGCGCCGCTTTCTCCACCGCCTTGAAGGTTTCCTCAGTTAAAACCTGGCCCAACAAAGATTCATATTGATAAAACCCCTGACTAAAACCAGCATTTAGCTTAGCCAAATGGCAACTCAATTCTAGCCCCCGATCGCACCTCTGTAACCCATAAAAATCCGGCCGTTTTAGAATTGGTTGCGATTTGAGCCAATAATCCTCATTCGTTTTTACAGATTCAAACAACGACAGCGCCAATTGTTTAAATACATAGCCCCTTTTACTGGCGGCAGCCGGGCCGATCTTAGCCCCTAAACTGACTTCACATATGTTCCGATCCCATTTTGACGCCATGGCTAGCAGCCAAGGATCAACCCCATAACCGCCTACGCCACGATACCACCAATCTAAATCGGTGCAATAATCTTCCACTAACCGCCGGGAGATCCCATAAAGCCTGCTAAGGGGGTCGCGTAACTTTAGACTGAAAAAAGTCTCCAACATGGGGCCAACAAACAAACTACTAGTGGGATCTTCGAAATAGTGGCGTCGAAAGCAGCCGGCGACCAAATCATAGTCCTGTAGCAATGGCAAATAAAGACGTTCCAGCCACCATGGCCTAAACCCAATATTACCCTTGCGCTTAAGATCCGCCTCTAATAAAAGCACATGGGCACCCAATTCCCGTGCGATCTCAAGTATGGCTCGGATACTAAAACCGCGCCCGTTAACACCTTCCGGCAATAGAAACCCCTGATAAGGCACTTTAATGCTAAGGCCGCTCAAGGTTGCTAACGCCCTGGTTCCCACCGGATCGCCCACACATACAATCAAAGGCTTAATATTAAGATAAGAGCCTAATCCTTGAGCCGCTGCGGTCACCACCTGCACTAAGGTGTCAGCCTCATTGTAAAAGGGCACCCCTATCACAACATCAATATCCTTGTGCCTTATAAGCTCCTTTAGCTCTTGTCTTAGACATTCTTGGAACAGTTCTTCTTTACCACGCAACTGCTGAATATCCAGAGCCAGCCCTCCCAGTGTCTTTTTTTGCCTACAGGCAACGGTTATATGTTCCCCCATTTCCAGCAGTCTAACTATAAAAAAGCCCGGTAACCCGGGCAGCTAATCGCTTTCCTCCCTTTCCCCTTGTTGAGCACTAAAAGCTAACACGTTTTGTCGGGCACATCGCATGTGTTCGGCCATTCTTTCCCGGGCCAATCCAGCATCGCCGGCAGCCACCGCTGCCAGGATTTGTTTATGTTCTTGAACCGAATTGCGAATCCGTCCCGGGACATGGAGTGAACGGGAACGTGCCTGTTCCACATAGTCCAGCATACCACCCAACGCGTAGCGTAATGACTTGCTACGGCTAGCATCCAACAATAACCGGTGGAATTCTGTATCCAACACCGTCAGTTGTTCAATATCATCCTTGTGGGCATAGAACTCTTGCAGGTCTATGATTTCCTTCATCTTTTTTACTTCTTCCGGACGTACCCGTTGTGCCGCCCATTCCGCCGTCAAAGCCTCCAGGTGTTCACGGATAAGAAATATGTCTTCCACATCTTGAGCCGTGATTCCCTCCACCAATACACCCCGGTTGGGCAGATATTTCACCAGCCCTTCCAGTTCCAGTTGTCTTAGTGCCTCCCTGACTGGAGTTCGACTTACTCCATACCGGGCGGCTAATTTCAACTCCACTAAACTTTCGCCTTGCTTAAATCGTCCTTTTAAAATATCGTCCCGGAGCTGAAAAAAAATACTGCTCCTCAGCACTGCTGGCCTTCCCCGACCGCGCCCCCCATCACCACGCCTGGCCAACCCTCATCTCCTCCCATCTTTTCACCTTAACCAAACTTGAAGTCAGTTCAATCATGTTTACGATCTGTAAAGATAGTCTTTTATATAATTGTATGCCATGCCCATGGCAACCGCAAGAAAAAAGGCACCTGCTCCCACCACAACATAGGAACAGGCGCTATTTGAAAGAAGCTTGCTTTGTAACCCATTCGAAGCCACTAATCCTCTTGGGGCCGGCTGCGCAAAAACTCTTCCTGCAGCATATTTCTCCATTCCCTAAACTTAGTCACTGCATATAGTCCATGGTCAAATTTAAGTTCAAGTGTCGGCTGTTGGTCAAAAAGGCAGGAGATATTGTCACCGGTACACACTTTCACAGCGGGCACCTCCCTGCTAATATCGTATACTGGTATTATTGTATACAATATTCTTTATCAAGTCAACCCCACTTTGGCAACTCTTTATTATTTTTCGCCCACCGGTCTATCCAGCACTTGTTCCTTACCTGATACTGCAACTACAGCAATGCCCACCAACATCAAGGCCATGCCCAAAATTTGAGCAAATTCTAGCCGCTCCCCCAGAATAAGGTAACCGAAAATACCAGCCGCAACCGGTTCCAACATAGAAGCAATACTGGCTATTCCCGCTTCTGTTCGTTTTAAACCGTGGGCAAAGAGCAAAAAAGGAGTCAAGGTCGTCACAAGCCCGATCCCCAGCGCCCCAGCCCAGGCCTTGGGCAGCAAATTAAGCGGCATCGGAACCCGGCCCAACAGAAGGATCACCCATAAGATAGCGAGCCCACTAGCAAAAGAGTAAAACAAGGCTGTCACCGGAGGATAATGCAAAGAAACATTTTTCATCGTTAAAGTTTGAATGCCCTGTAACAGTCCAGCCCCCAAGCCCAAAATAAGGCCTAAGGGCGTCACTAACTGTTTTTTTAGATCAAATACATTTACTACCAACAGCAAGCCGGCCACAGCCAAAAACAAGGCAATAATTTTTTGCCGGGTAATGGCCTCATTATAAATAAAGCGCGATAAAATAATAGTATAAAATGGCGCCGTGTACAAAAGAATAGTGGCCACAGCAATAGCATTGGCCCGAAGGGCCAAAAACAAAGCTGGATGTGTTAGGACAATGCTGACAAATCCGGCTAAAAGAAAACGCCAACCGTCCTCCTTTTTTATTTTCAGCCAATCGCGCTGAAATAGTAACAGGTAGCAACCGAGGCAAAGAACCGCTACCGCTGTGCGTAAGATTACAATATAAAAAGGATGGAGCCCTTGCCCTTCTAAAAAGCGAGCAAACAAGCCCACCGTACCCCAAAAAACTCCTGCCAACACAATGGATATAATACCGCTCATGACCACACCTCTTGTTTTCCTTTTCCTTCGCCCCCATTATTGCTGCCAGCGCCTGAGTGCCGGCGACCTATTCCTTTAAATATTAGTGCCGGTAAAAAAGCCATGGTAACCAAGGCCAATAAAATCAAATAAACCATGGAGTAATTCCCCCGCTGCTGATAGACGCCAGCCGCTATCGTGGGGCCGATCAAGGAGCCTGGGATCAAAACCAAAACCACAGCACTCAAGTTTTGGGGATAATATTTTTCGCCAAAGTTTTTCTTAACCAAGGCGGCCGATACTGTGGATGGGGCCCCAAA
>DATERQ010000038.1:0-2638 GCA_035271345.1 bacterium
CTCCCGCGGCGGTGGTTTGCGCTACCTGTTGGTAAGCCTGTTTTGCCGCCCACTGCAAGTAGCGATCTTCTTCTTGCCAAATGGCAGCCGATTGGGCCAATATCTGTTTAATATTAGGGTTGGCTTCATCCCGCAACCAAGGCAACAGCCGATAACGAATCCGGTTTCTTAAATAGGCGGGATCTACATTATAAGGGTCGTGGCGCGGAATCAAATCAAAAGTAGCGCTGCATGCCTCCGTTTCCCGACGCGTCACCTGGAGCAGGGGCCGGATCACCCAGCCATAAGATGTTCGCCTTTTTGGCCGAATACCGGCTATACCCGTCAGCCCGGCGCCACGAATCAAGTGCAACAATACCGTTTCCGCCTGGTCGTCTTGAGTCTGCCCCACCGCCACCTTGTTTGCGCCTAGTTCCAAGGCTAAGTCTCGATAAAAATCATAGCGGGCTACTCGGCCCGCCTGTTCCACCGTCAAACCATCCTTTTCAATGAGTGCCGGCACATCAGTGTCACGGCGGTAAAAAGGTACCTTCAATCGTTCCGACAGCTTTTTTACCCAATTAGCATCAGCCTCGGCTTCGGCACCCCGCATCAGGTGGTTCAAGTGGGCTACAAATAGCTCCAGTTCATATTCGCCCGCCAGCCTCTTCAACGCCAGCAACATCGAAACCGAATCGGCCCCACCCGATACAGCCACAATCACCCTGTCCCCCGATTCCAGCAACCGGTAGCGGCGGCAGGTATCACGCACTTTATCGACAAATAGATTCAGCATGGAGTTCCATCCTTCACATCAACATTAACCCAGACTGGCCCCAGTTACCACAACGCCAGTCCTACCTTATTTTCATATTCGCTCTAACTGCTATTGTTTCCTGCCTCAAAACTCTTAAACCCCAGTACAAAAAGCCCCGGCATCCCGGGGCTCAGTATCAATCACTGATTTACGACGCTTCCACTTCCACTGCCAACACCGTCATATCATCATCCACTGCTCCAGCCCGCTGTCCAGCCAACGATAGAATGCTCAGCGCCAATTGCTCCGGCTCTTCCCGGCTTTGCTTCAGATAATTAAGCAGCCAATCCACACCGGCAGTACGCTCTTGACGGCATTCCAACACCCCGTCACTTATCATTACCAACATATCGCCGGCATGCAAATTCTTCTTCGTCACCATTGCTTTAACCTCAGGCAAAATACCCAGCGGCGGAGCCCCGGGGTTGATTACAGCCACTGTACGACCGCGCTTTACCAGCGTCGGGCATGCCCCCACCTTAATAAATTCTGCCGCGGCGGTGAAAGGGTCCATCAAAGCCAGGTCCAAAGTCGCAAAACATTCTTCCCGGGCCCGCAATCCCAGCACCGAATTCAAGGTCTGCAACACCACTCCTTGGTCCAATCCTGCCGCTAGCAGCCGTTCCACCAACCGCACTGCGGTCTGGCTTTCAGCGGCCGCCTTGACTCCACTGCCCATGCCATCGCTCAATATCAATGCCTGGCGGCCGTCAGGAAGTTCCACCGCACTGAAAGTGTCGCCGGACACATCGCCTTTCTCTTTGGCCCGGCTGTACCCAGCCGCCACAAACCGATAGCGCGGCGATGGTATCGCCGTTAATCGACAGCCATCTTTACCCCGCTCCAGTTTGCAACTGTCAATTTCCACCTTCATCGGCTGTCCCACCGCTTTTCCCACCGCCGCCGCTAGCAACTGCCTACATTCACGACCCCCAGGGCAATCAAGGTCCCGTACCGAAACCTCCAGTTTTCCGCCCAGGCCTTGCCACACCCCAATCTCGGCAGCATTTAAATGATACCGCGCCATCTGCTCCCGGATCCCTTCTTTTACGTGGGACAAGGCCCTAACATCTATCTCCAACTCGCCGGCTAAATCATCCATTACTTCCGCCATCCCCGCCAGTTGCACCGCCAGCAAATCCCGCTCTTCATTGAGTATACTTTTCCACTGTAGGTTTATTTTGTAAGTGTCAAACAAATGATTGACGGCGGCCAATAGTTCTGGTATCCGTTGACAGCGGGCCCGAATCTCCGATGGGATATCCCCTTCCGCCAGGCCTTCGTGAAGCTCCGCCAGGGACAATAGTTCAAATGTATTTTGATAGGTATTGAAAAACTCCTTCTCCCAGCAGGAACTGTATAGAGGGCAATTTTCACATACTCGAGCCAACAAGGCTGTTAGTAAAGAATTTAGGCGGTCTTCATCCTTAGTTTTAGTGGTGGCCAAAATCTCCTTAAAGGCTGCTGACAGTTCGCGCATCACTGCACCTACTTGGGTTAAACGCTCCGTGGCTGCTTCCCGCAGGCGACCTTCATAATCCTCTTGCCGTCCTTGCTGTTCCCTGGTGCCCGGCACCAACCCGGCCGCCTCCCGAATTAGACTCCCAGGCGTGAAAATAAATAACACCAGCGCCAAAGCCGGTGACAACAACTGCCCCCAGCCTAGTCGTCCTGGCAATAAATAAAGGGATAGTGCCAACTCCCCCAGCCCATAGCCCAGCGCTGCCCCTGGTTTACCCGTTTCTCGAAGAAGCCCGGCCAACAAGCCGGCGAAACCGAGAATGCTAATCTGTTCCGCCCCCGCTACCCCAGTAACCACAGCCACTGTGGCTACCAACACAC
>DATERQ010000039.1:0-2399 GCA_035271345.1 bacterium
CGATACCTTGTTGCCACCTTTTCGATGCATCGCCAGTTGCCGTTCTATAAGTTAGACGAACCTGTTAGCAAAAAGTTCCCCCAAAAATGCCGGCCTCGCCTGGGCCGGGATAATGAACATTACAGGGTAGCCCCTTTGCTAATTTCTGTTTCGTCCCGTTCACAGCCATGTTCACGCTGCCGGGATTCCAGTTCTCGCAGCACGCTGACCCCCAAAACAAGAGCGACAATAAATGAGCATATATCGGCCACTGGCTGACTTATCTGTACTCCCAATAGCCCCCACTTTTGTGGCAGCAGCCAAATAGCCGGCAAAAAGAAAAGACCTTGCCGGGATATGGCCACCAGCGATGCCTGGGCGCTTTTACCAATAGTCTGAAGGAGCATGTTGACGGCAATAATCCAGGCCGACAGCGGAAAAGTCAAGGCACGAAGCCGAAGGGCATAAGCACCAATACTGATTACCTCCAGATCTTCTTTCCGAAATAGGGCCATGATTTTCGGTGCCCAAGCAATCCCCAACATACTGAGCACAATTAGCACTGCAATTGCAGTTTTAGCCGTAAACCAGAAGGCCCTCAGAACCCGATCGTGCCGTTTGGCACCGTAGTTAAACCCACATACCGGTTGAAAACCCTGGCCAAAACCGATTACGGCTGATGCAGCAAACATAAAAACCCGGTTTATAATAGCCATGGCAGCGATGGCGGCATCACCGAATTGCCCAGCATTGAGGTTAAGAAAGATCATGGCTGTGCTGGCCAATGTCTGCCGGTAAAATGAGGGCAATCCACCCCGAAAAATCTGTCTGTAGATTTCCCAGCGGGGGGTAAAGTTTTTAAACCGAATGTGAATATTGCCATCCAAACCACAGTTACGAACAAGGATCACAAAGCTGACCAACTGGCTGATAATCGTCGCAATGGCCGCCCCGGCGATACCCATATCAAGGCCAAAAATAAAAATAGGATCAAGAATGATATTCAAAATACCGCCAACGCTGATCCCCAGCGCGCCATAATAGGCGCTACCCTGGAAACGCAAGACCTGATTTAATACAAACGAAGAAGCCATATAGGGCGCGCCGATTAAAATAAAACGGAGATAGTCCTTGGCATAGGGGGCAATAGTATCGGTGGCCCCCAGCAGATACACCAACGGATCCAAAAAAAGAAGGCCCAGTACGGCCAGCACAGCCCCAAGGCCAAAAGCACTTAAAAAGCCAGTAGCCGCAACTTTAGCGGCGTGTTGACGATCCTTTCGTCCCAACAGCCGGGAAATATAATTCCCCGAACCAGAACCAAACGTAAAACCAATAGCTTGAATGATAGCCATCACCGAAAAAGCAATACCCACAGCCCCGGAAGCACTAGTGCTGATACGGCTGACGAAAAAAGTATCAGCCATATTATAAACAGAAGTCACCAGCATACTGACAATAGTGGGCACCGCTAAGGAGGAGATGAGCCGTTCCACCGGTTCCTCCATCATCATCCGATGCTTTTCCTCCGCCGTCATAATCCGTGCCATAACAATCACAACCCTTGCGCAGGTACACTGCTAAAATCACTTACCTTAAACACAATATCGCTGATTGGCGAAGTTGTCAACAGGGCCGGGGCTATTGTAAACCCGAATGAATAATTCCGCCGTTCAAACCCTAAACAAGGAAAAAATCAGAAGGATAGAAATTCTAATGCTAGATACGGCTAATAAACCATAGTCGGGTGATACCTGGGCATACCTACCAAAACAGTAGGGTAATGCCGATTATAGAAACAAACGCCCCAGCTATCTCTTTAAAGTGTACCTTCTCTTTAAATACCATTACGGATATGGGGATAATAATAACAGGTGATATAGATGAAATAGATGATGCTATGCCTGCCGCCGTATATTTTACCGCTATTAATGAACAGGTCATACCAACAAAAGACCCGAACACGGACCCTAATATTATCAATTTTAGGACGCCCCGGTTACCAAATGCTGTATTGATTTCCGCCCATTTCCGCCTGATAGTGATAATGGCTACGAGAGCAATCATCGCAGCTGATAACCTTATCTGGGTAGCCGCAAATGGGTTGTAAGAACCGATGCCAACTTTATTGAAGATGAAGCTGGAAGCCTGGCCCAATGCCCCCATGCAAGCACACAATATGCCCCGCAGTGGGTGATTGAGGCGCATCCCTTCATCGTAAGGATCCCGGTTTAATATTACCAGGCAGATGCCCGCCATCGTGGTTACCATTCCGCCTAACCCACGAATTGAGACTCTTTCCCCTAGAAAAAAATAACCCATTACAGCAGTAAGCGGCGGTACGGCGGACATAATAAGGAGCGATATACGAGGCCCTATTTCGACGTAGGCCCTAAACAAACACACATCTCCTAATGCAC
>DATERQ010000040.1:0-2485 GCA_035271345.1 bacterium
CTTTTGGGCCGGAGAATCTTGGTGTGCTAGCGGCAGAAATCCGGCAGCGAGTGGAAGTGGCTTTAAAAACTGTAGGCATGTGGGAACATCGCACAGCAGCACCGCATCTTCTTTCCGGCGGGCAAAAGCAGCGGGTTGCCATCGCCGGCGTATTGGCCATGGAGCCGCAGGCGCTGGTTTTGGACGAACCTACGGCCATGCTGGATCCGGAGGGTCGCCGAGAGGTTATGGATACAGTTGTGGGCTTAAACCGTACCCGGGGTATTACAGTTATACACATTACCCACTTTATGGCAGAGGCGGTTCTAGCTAAACGAGTTGTTGTCATGAACAATGGCGAAATAGCGCTGGATGGTACACCTAAAGAGGTATTTTCCCATGTGGACCAGCTAAAAGCTATTGGCCTAGACGTGCCCCAGGTTACCGACTTAGCCCAGCGCCTGAGCCAGCATAAGGTAATGCTGCCGCCTGGAATTTTAACGGTGGAGAGGATGGTGGCTGAGCTATGTCGATTGAAGTCGAAAATGTGAGTTTTACTTATCAGCCCGGCACTCCTTTTGCCACACCGGTGCTTGCAGATGTTAACATCACTTGGTCTGAAGGTGAATTTGTGGGGCTAATCGGCCATACTGGGTCCGGAAAGTCCACTTTGATTCAGCATCTAAACGGCCTGTTGCTGCCTTCGCAAGGCCGGGTGTTGGTGGATGGTATCGATACAAAAAAGAAATCAGCCCGTCAAGCCATTCGCCGTAAAGTGGGGTTGGTATTCCAATATCCGGAGCACCAATTGTTCGAAGAAACAGTGGCTAAAGATGTTGCCTTTGGACCGCGCAACCTTGGGCTGGCGGAAGATGAAGTTAGCTGGCGGGTGGAAAAAGCGTTACAAACAGTGGGTCTTGCCCCCAGTACGTATGGGGGGCGATCCCCCTTTGACCTTTCCGGTGGTGAGATGCGCCGCGCGGCCATTGCTGGTGTTTTGGCCATGGGTCCCAGTTATTTAGTGCTGGATGAACCCACTGCTGGTCTTGATCCCCGGGGCCGAGACGAGATTTTAGGGCAGATCGCCCGGCTACAGCAAGAGCAAAATTTGGCTGTACTATTGGTGTCACATAGTATGGAAGATGTAGCCCGATTAGTGGATCGCTTACTTATTATGTACCGAGGGCAAATAAAAGCAACCGGAAGTGCGCGGGAGTTGTTTCAGCAGGCCGAACGGCTACAGGAGCTGGGTCTGGGCATCCCCCAAATAACGGAGTTTATGCGGCAGCTAAATCAAGTGCAGCCGGGGATACCCACCAATATTCTCACGGTGGAGGAGGCTGTGCCTGAAGTCCTGGCTTATTTAAGGGGGAAGACCCATGCTTAAAGATATTACCCTGGGTCAATATGTACCTGGGGATTCTCTACTTCATCGACTGGATCCGCGGTCTAAAATCATGGCTTCCTTATTCTATATTATAGCCTTGTTTTTGCTTAAGAGCCCCTTGGCCTATGGGGCTATTTCGGTGTTTACTGCGGCGCTGGTGTTGTTGTCGGCCTTGCCGCTGCGATATGTGCTCCGTGGAATTCGGCCCATCTTTTATATTGTTATTTTTACCATGGTATTGAATTTCTTTCTTACCCCGGGGGAAGTCATATGGAAATTAGGGCCGCTTAAGGTCACCGACCAAGGGCTACGCATGGGTGTGTTTATGGGTTGGCGGTTACTGTTGCTGGTTGTTACAAGCTCGCTACTAACGTTGACCAGTTCCCCCATTGCCCTCACTGATGGTATTGAGCACCTGTTACGGCCATTCAAAAGGTTTGGTATACCGGCGCATGAGTTGGCCATGATGATGACCATTGCCCTTAGGTTTATCCCGACTCTGCTGGAGGAAACCGATAAAATCATGAAAGCCCAGATGGCGCGGGGAGCAGATTTTGAAACTGGGAATATAATCCAACGGGCCCGTGGCATGATACCGTTGTTGGTACCGCTATTTGTCAGCGCTTTTCGTCGGGCCGATGAATTGGCCACGGCGATGGAGGCGCGCTGCTATCGCGGCGGAGAGGGGCGGACCCGCCTTAAGGAGCTGCAGTATGCCGGCCGCGACATGGTTGCTTATGCCACCAGCGTATTGTTATTGCTGTTGGGGATGGCTGATCGAATATGGGGCTAAGAGGCGATAGGGGTGCGAAACATTAAGCTGTCGGTGGCTTATGACGGTGGAAAGCTGGCTGGATTTCAGCTACAGCCTGCAAATCGTACCGTTCAAGGAGAATTAATGCAGGCGTTGGCGACGATTTTAAATGAAAAACCAATTGTAACGGCAGCGGGGCGCACTGATTCCGGGGTCCATGCCCGGGGTCAGGTGGTTAATTTTAGGACTAAAGCCCAAATCCCCGTGGATAGGCTGCCGGCGGCGTGTAATTCGGTTTTACCAAGGGACATTTCAGTTTGGCAAGCTGAAGAAGTACCCTCGGATTTCCATGCCCGTCATGATGC
>DATERQ010000041.1:0-6615 GCA_035271345.1 bacterium
AGCCTTGAACGAAGGCAAGCCGGAAAAAGTTGTGGAAAAAATTGTGGAAGGCCGTATAAACAAGTTTTTCAGCGACAATTGTTTGTTAGAACAGCCTTTTATTAAGGATCCCGACCAAAAAGTAGGCGACCTTTTAAAGGAAACAATGGCCCGTATTGGCGAAAATATGGTTATTCGTCGCTTTGTACGTTTTCAGCTTGGTGAGGCATTGGAATGAGTTTTCCTGCCCGAATATTACTTAAGAGTCGGGAGGAATGGATGTGATGCAGGATCCTAAGTATAAGCGGGTTGTGTTGAAGCTAAGCGGTGAAGCATTAGCGGGGGAGAAGGGCTTTGGCTTAGATCACGGGGTGGTCAAAAATGTGGCTACAGAAATCAAAGAGATATATGAGCTAGGCGTAGAAGTAGGTATTGTTGTTGGCGGTGGAAATATCTGGCGTGGTGTGACTGGTAGTGAGATGGGTATCGATCGGGCTACGGCTGATTATATGGGTATGCTGGCTACGGTGATCAATGCCCTTGCTTTTCAAGACGCTTTGGAAAAAATTGGGGTAGATACCAGAGTCCAAACAAGTATCGAAATGCGAGCCGTAGCCGAACCATACATTAGGCGTCGTGCTATTCGCCATTTAGAAAAAGGGCGGGTAGTGATCTTTTCGGCGGGCACCGGCAGTCCTTATTTTAGCACCGATACTACAGCTGCGCTACGGGCAGCAGAAATCGGGGCCGAAGTTATTCTTATGGCCAAGCGTGTAGATGGTGTTTATGATTCCGATCCACTTGAGAATCCGTTGGCCAAGAAATTCCAAACACTAAGCTATATTTCCGTACTTAACCAAAGTTTAGGTGTTATGGATTCAACTGCTGCTTCGCTCTGTATGGACAATAGTATACCGTTGTTGGTGTTTGGTATTTCTACCCCAGGTAATATTAAAAGAGCGGTAATGGGGGAGTGTATCGGTACCACTATAGGAGGGGAGTTTGATGTCGCAAAGGCAGATAGAAAGCGAAGCTGAAGGAAAAATGAAAAGAAGTCTCGATACCTTTCGTCAGGAGTTAGCCGTTATGCGCACAGGCAGAGCCACTCCAGCTTTGTTGGAAAGGATCGTAGTGGACTATTATGGAAGCCCCATGCCAATTAATCAAGTAGCAACTATCTCAGTACCAGAATCACAACTGCTTGTTATCCAGCCCTGGGATCAATCCCTAATCAAAGAAATAGAACGAGCCATTTTGAAATCCGACCTAGGTTTAAATCCGTCTTCCGACGGCACCCTGATCCGTCTCCCTATCCCTAGCCTCACCGAAGACAGGCGCCACGATCTTGCTCGGGTTGTGTGGAAGAAAGCAGAGGAGACAAAGGTTGCTATTCGCAATATCCGCCGGGAGGCTAATGATGGGCTAAAGAGATTGGAAAAGGAAAAATCTATTTCGGAAGACGAAAATATGCGTCGCCAGCAAGAAGTTCAAAAGCTAACCGACAGATTTGTTGATGAAATTGATAATGTAGCTAAGACCAAAGAGAAAGAAATTATGAGCATATGATGACCAACTCAAAACCTCTCCCTAATGTATTAGCGTGGCCCCTTGCTGAAGCTATAGCCAAGCTTAAACAAATCGGACTGACGGTGACTGTTCAAGAAACAAGTCTACCCAGCCATTTACCGCCTGGGCCGGAATTGCGAGTGCTTCAAACAAACATTACCGTGGGAAATGTGGAAGTGGTGGCAGGTAGAACCAGAACTTGGCCAGCAGGTGTTGTGCCCCCTGTGTAGGAGAGGGGGCGTTTGCCTTCTAAAAGGAGGGTTCAAGGATGGCTGCTAAATATCGAGCCTTTAAAGACCCCCAGCATGTTGCTATAATTATGGATGGGAATGGTCGCTGGGCCCAGGAAAGGGGCTGGCCTCGACTCTATGGCCATCGGGCTGGGCTTGAAGCGGTACGAAGGCTGGTAAAATGTGCGGTCAAATACAAGCTAAAATATTTGACCTTGTTTGCTTTTTCCACGGAAAACTGGCGGCGGCCGCGCCTCGAGGTGGAAGGACTTTTTGCTTTACTCCAAGAATACGTAGAAAAAGAGACTGTTGAACTGATGGAGCAAGGGGTGCGGGTGCGTTTTTTAGGTGAGCGGGGAAAGCTGCCCTCTCATGCGAAAAAAGTCGTTAGTTATTGCGAGAACCAGACTGAAGCCGGGTCACGCCTGAATCTAAATGTCGCCTTAAATTATGGCAGCCGGGGGGAGATATTACAGGCGGTACGGAAAGTGGCGGCAAACGTGGAGCTGGGTAAATTAAAGGCTGCCAATGTTTGTGTTGCTGATTTTGAGTCTCAATTATTTACTTATGGTTTACCGGACCCAGATTTGCTTATTCGCACTGGTGGGGAAAACCGCCTCAGCAATTTTCTCCTCTGGCAGTCAGCCTATACCGAGCTGTATTTTACGACCGTGTTTTGGCCGGATTTTTCGGAAGAACATCTTGCGGCTGCTCTCTCTGAGTACAGGCGACGGGAACGTAGGTTTGGCGCTATTGCAGATAGAGGGTGATAAAAGTGCTTGCCCGTATTGCTACTGCCGTAGTGGGCATCCCGATTGTTATCTGGTTAACATTTGAGGGTGGATGGTCGTTTTTCCTCCTGGTGCTGGTGCTTGCGCTAGTGGGATTGTGGGAATACGGCCGCATGACCCATTTATCGCTGTTGTTGCAACTGTGGGGTTACGCTGTGGCTTCCGCACTTCTTTTAACGCTACATATCCATGGGTTGGAGCGCACTGGCTCAGTTATTGCTATAGCTGTCAGTTCGCTGTTGTGCATATTATTATTTGGCTTCGATCATTATGGTTTTGACCAAGCTGGAACGGCGCTGTTGGGAGTATGCTATATTCCTATGTTTTTCGGTTATTTGTTATTGCTCCGCAGGCTTCCGCTGGGGGCAAGGTTTACTGTGTTGACCTTCGGCTTGACCTGGGCTGTGGATACAGCAGCCTTTTTTGTGGGATCGCAATTTGGCCAGCGACATTTAAAGCCTGACGTAAGCCCCTGCAAGACCTGGGCTGGAGCGCTGGCAGGACTAATCACTGGTTCTGTAGTTTTTCTTTTGGCAGCCCCTTTTGTAAAGCTGAGGCCAGGGCCAGCGCTTGTAATAGGATCGGTATTGGGCATGGCTGCCATGTTGGGAGATTTGATAGAATCAGCGTTAAAGCGTTTGGCAAACGTGAAAGATGCTGGCAATATTTTACCTGGGCATGGAGGTATCCTAGACCGATTTGATGCGCTGCTTCTTGTTGCCCCAACGGCTTATTTTATTTTGGGCTGGTGGTATTAGGGGGGAAAGATGTGGATCGGCAGCTATTGTACTCCTTGGGGGCTATACTCGCCTTAGGCGTTCTGTACCTAAGTTTGCGTTATTTATTACCAATGGTGTTACCGTTTGTATTTGGTGCCTTTGTGGCTTTAATGTTAGAGCCAGTGGTTGATCATGTCCACATTAAAGGACGTCTACCGCGCCCTTTTGCCACTGGAATTACAATTATAGGTGCAGTGGCGATAACAGTTTTGCTTATGATATTACTCTCGGCCAGCGTAGCTGTTGACGTAAGACAGCTTATCAATCACCTCCCGGCTTATAGTAGAACCATGATTGAAATGATACAAAGGTGGGTGGCTCGGTCTGTGATTCTATATGGGCATTTGCCTACACCGTTACTACATGCCGCAGAACAATGGGTGCTGCGTTTTTACAACCTTGCTGACAATGCATTGGGTAAGTTGCTGGGATCTTTGGGGATTTTACCTTATTTGATTATGAATCTGGTAATTAGTTTTATTGCTGCTTATTTTATTAGCAAGGATCGGGATAAATTGGTGGAATTTGTTGGTCGGCTACTTCCAGCGCAAAGTGAACAACACTTGCGTACCTTGATGCAGGAAGTACTGACCAGCTTAGTAGGTCTAGTTTGGGCTCAGTTAATACTGGTTACAATAACCACATTGGTGGCTTTGTTTGGCTTGTGGTTATTGAAGGTTCCTTATCCAATGTTCATTGGCCTCTTGAGCGGGGTGCTGGATATAATCCCCGTTGTGGGGCCAGGCTTAGTTTTTATCCCTTGGGCTGTGTTAGCGCTAATAGATGGGGCGCCAGTTTTTGCCTTGGGGTTAATGTCAATATATGTTGCCATGATTGTTGTTAGACAGCTATTCCAGGCTCGTATTATAGGAACTCAGACTGGTCTACATCCGTTAGCTGTATTGGTGGCGGTTTATCTGGGGATAAAATTATTTGGTACCTATGGATTTATTTTGGGCCCATTTATGCTAATTATATTTAGATCCTTACTTAAACTGGATTTTTTCACCAATCTGTTAGAACGTAGGTGAGATTTGTGATTACGTTAGGGATTCTAGGCTCCACCGGCTCCATTGGTAGGCAGGCTCTAGAGGTGGTGAAGGCTTTATCTGGCGAGATTAAGGTTACTGCTTTGGCGGCCGGGCGCAATGTGGAACTTTTAGCAGCGCAGGCCAAAGATTTCCGGCCCCATGTGGTCGCCATTGCCGCCAAAAGGCTTTACCCCCAACTTAAACAACTGCTATTCGGGACGGGGATCGAGGTATTGGCTGGGGAGGAAGGAATCATGTATGTAGCCGCCGCTGCACACAGTGCCACGACGTTGGCAGCTATTGTGGGCAGTGCTGGCCTGAAACCAACTTTAGCTGCGGTGCAAGCCGGAAAACGGATTGCCTTGGCCAACAAAGAAACCTTAGTTATGGCTGGGGCTTTAGTTCAACAAGAAAAAGAAAAGAGTGGAGCAGAAATTTTACCTGTGGACAGTGAGCATTCAGCTATTTGGCAGTGTATGCATTGTGGACGACCTGAAGAAGTACAGTCACTGATTCTAACTGCTTCTGGTGGCCCCTTTCGCACTTGGTCCAAGGCTGAACTGAAAAAAGTGACGGTGAAAGAAGCCCTTAAACATCCAAACTGGTCTATGGGAGACAAAATCACCGTGGATTCAGCTACCATGATGAACAAAGGGTTGGAAATCATAGAAGCCAATTGGCTTTTTAACCTGCCCTTAAATCGAATAAAAGTTGTCGTTCATCCGGAAAGCATTGTCCATTCCTTAGTGGAATATATTGATGGAACCGTTGTCGGACAGCTTGGGCAGCCTGATATGCGTCTCCCAATTCAGATGGCCCTTACTTATCCGCGGCGACTGCAAGCACCTTGGCCTCGCCTTAATTTGGTCGGCAAGGTGTTAACCTTTGAAGATCCAGACCAAGAACGCTTTCCCAATTTGCAATTGGCTCGGCAGGCTGGTGAGCGAGGCGGAACCGCCCCGGCGGTTTTGAATGCGGCTAACGAAGTGGCAGTAATAAGGTTTTTGGCTGGACAACTTTCTTTTTCCAAGATATCATGGGTGGTGCGGCAAGTAATGCTGGCACATGAGGTTGAAACCAGGCTAACATTGGATACTATCTTGGCTGCCGACAGTTGGGCTCGTAAGAAAGCAGAATGCATAATAGCTAAGAGGTGAATTGTCTTTGGGTACTGCACTGGCGTTTATATTTGTTCTCGGTTTGCTAGTGATCTTTCACGAGCTAGGCCATTTTGTGATGGCGAAAAAAACCGGGGTGCTAGTGGAGGAATTTGGCATTGGTTTTGGACCTAAGCTTATGAGTCGTGACTTTGGCGAAACAGTTTATTCTATTCGTTTATTTCCTTTAGGTGGGTTTGTGAAAATGTTAGGTGAGGGCGATGATGCTGGCATCGACAGCGAACGCTCATTCCGGCAGTTACCATCGGGCAAGAGGCTTTTGATCGTTGGAGCCGGACCGGTGATGAATTTTCTACTTGCCATTTTGCTATTTGCCCTTATTTTCTTTTTAGTGGGTATACCGGTTCAAGAAGCGGAGGTAGGTGCTGTAATCCCCGGTAGCCCAGCGGAGGACGCGGGTATAAGGCCCGGGGATAAGATTGTTGAAATTGAAGGGGCCCCGATTGAAAATTGGAATCAAGTAATTGAACAGATAGCCCCTAGAACTGAACGCAACATCTGTATAACACTTAAACGCCATGCTAAAGAAATCGGTGTTGAATTAGTTCCTGAATTATCAGCGGAGGGTGACCGGGGAGTGATAGGGATCATAAGGGCAATGCAGACCCATCGTCCGATTGCCTCGTTGTATTATGGGGCTCGGCAGACGTTGGACACGACAGTTTTTATTGTTTCCCGCCTGGTTGAGATGGTGATCCAACGACAGCCTACAGATGTGGCCGGGCCTGTTGGCATTGTGCAAATTGTGGGCGAAGCGGCCCGGACCGGCTTCATAAATTTGCTATCATTAACTGCTATTCTTAGCGTAAATCTGGGCTTGTTTAACCTTTTTCCCATTCCACTGTTAGATGGAGGTCAGATAGTGTTGATGGCTTGGGAGGGACTTAGGGGCAAAAGGCTAGGTCCGGACCAAGAAGGAGCCTTCAATCTAATTGGAATGCTACTGTTGCTGACACTTCTGATTTTGGCAACCTATCAGGATTTGCGGCGGTTAGGATTGGGGGTATGAGGCATGGGAAATCAGCGCCGTTTTAGCCGCCAGGTTGCGGTGGGTCCGGTTA
>DATERQ010000042.1:0-6111 GCA_035271345.1 bacterium
TGCCACCAGGCAGTTTCTGGAAATTAGCCAACGGGAGGGGTTGGTGACTGATTTAAGCCTGGAAAAACCAAAATCCGCTGTTCTGACCTCAGAACAAATATATCTGTCTGGGATCTCATCCCAGACTTTAATCGGCCGATCGAGGAAAAGCCGGGAAAAATAGCCTCAAACCTGCCAGCGGCCTGGAAAACGGCCGCTTTTATTGTTCGTTATCTTTTTATTGTGATATAATTATGGTTGTGGTTCGTGACAAATAAAGGAAGACAAGATATAGAAAGGGGTGGACCATTGGCCCATAACAACAATGATGTACGCTATGATGCCAAACAAATCCAGGTATTGGAGGGACTGAAGGCCGTCCGACTCCGACCTTCCATGTATATCGGCAGCACCGGGCCGCGAGGTCTGCACCATTTGGTCTATGAAGTGGTGGATAACAGTATTGACGAAGCTTTGGCCGGCTTTTGTTCCGAAATTGAAGTTACCCTTCACCCTAACCACATGGTGGAAGTAAGCGACAATGGCCGCGGTATCCCAGTGGAAATCCAGGCTCAGACCGGACTGCCGGCGGTGGAAGTGGTGCTTACCATGCTCCATGCCGGAGGTAAGTTCGGCGGGGAAGGATATAAAGTCTCCGGCGGCCTTCACGGCGTCGGCGTAGCGGTGGTCAATGCTTTATCCGAATGGCTGCAGGTACAGGTGCGGCGCGACGGCCATCTTTATCAGCAGTCATTTCGCCGCGGCCAGGCCGATGGCAAATTGGAACTAGTGGGAACAGCAAAAGGTACCGGTACCACGATTAGATTTATCCCTGATGGCGATATCTTTGAAAACAGGGAATTTTCTTTTGATATTTTGTCCCAACGGTTCCGTGAACTGGCCTTCCTTTGCCATGGATTAAAAATCACTCTGTTGGATAAAATCAGCGGCAAGGAAGTGGAGTACCAATTCGAAGGCGGTATTGTGGAATTTGTCCGTCATTTGAATAAGAACAAAGATATCTTATTTGATCCGCCAATTTATTTCCAGCGGGAGCGGGGTGACGCCATCTGCGAAGTATCCCTGCAATATAACAATGGTTATACAGAGAATATCCTCACCTATGCCAATAATATTCATACCCAAGAAGGGGGTACGCATGAAACCGGCTTCAAAAGCGCCCTCACCCGGGCCATCAATGACTATGCCCGTAAAACAGGTACCCTAAAAGAAGATGATCCTACTTTCAGTGGTGACGATGTGCGCGAAGGCTTGGTGGCGGTGGTAAGCGTGAAACTTACCAATCCTCAGTTTGAGGGGCAAACAAAAACCAAGCTGGGCAACACCGACATTCGTGGTTTTGTGGACAGTATGGCCAGCGAAGGAATCGGCCAGTTTCTGGACGAGAATCCGGCCGAAGCGAAAAGGATAATTGACAAAGTTGTGGCCGCATCGCGGGCCCGGGAAGCAGCGCGGAGAGCCAGGGAACTCACGCGGCGCAAAAACGCCTTGGAGGTTACTTCTTTACCGGGAAAATTGGCCGATTGCAGCGAGCGTGACCCAGCCCGGTCAGAACTTTTTATTGTGGAAGGAGATTCAGCCGGGGGGTCGGCTAAAATGGGTCGGGATCGATCTTTTCAGGCTATTTTGCCCCTGCGGGGTAAAATCCTCAATGTGGAAAAAGCCCGGTTGGACCGAATTTTAGCCAATGCCGAAATAAGGGCCATCATCACCGCCTTAGGCACCGGTATAACAGATGAATTTGAATTGGACAAGGCTCGGTATCATAAAGTTATCATTATGACTGACGCTGACATTGACGGAGCCCATATCAGGACCCTGATTTTGACTTTCTTCTACCGTTATATGTTGGAACTCATCAAAGCCCGCTATGTCTATATTGCCCAACCGCCCCTTTACTTGGCCCGGAAAGGACAGCAACTGGAATATGTGTACGACGATCAAGGGCTGGAACAGACCCTTAAACGCTTAGGCCGGGGCAATATTGTGATACAGCGGTTTAAGGGCCTGGGTGAGATGAATGCCGATCAACTATGGGATACCACCATGAATCCCGATACCAGAACGCTGTTGCAAGTTACCATTGAAGATGCTTTGGAAGCAAACACCATTTTCACCACTTTAATGGGTGATCGGGTTCAACCCCGGCGCGAATTCATTGAAGAAAATGCCCGGTTAGTAAGAAATCTCGATATTTAGAAAGGGCGGGGCTGATGACAGATACATTGTTTGGCCGGGTTATTCCGGTAAGAATCGAAGAAGAAATGAAACAGTCCTACCTGGACTATGCCATGAGCGTAATTGTAGGTCGGGCCTTGCCCGATGTGCGGGACGGACTAAAACCGGTGCACCGACGCATCCTCTATGGTATGCGGGGGCTGGCCATGACGCCGGACAAGCCCCATAAGAAATCAGCCCGGCTGGTGGGTGAAGTGCTGGGTAAGTATCATCCCCACGGGGATACAGCTATTTATGATGCCATGGTGCGCTTGGCCCAAGACTTTTCCAGCCGCTATCCGTTAGTGGACGGACATGGGAACTTCGGCTCCATCGATGGTGATTCAGCCGCGGCCATGCGGTATACAGAGGCGCGTATGTCCCGGTTATCGTTGGAAATGTTGCGCGATATCGATAAAAATACAGTGGATTTTGTCCCCAACTTCAACGAAGAATTTGAAGAGCCCACAGTGCTGCCATCGCGAATTCCAAATTTACTCATCAACGGTTCCTCTGGCATCGCCGTAGGCATGGCCACCAATATTCCGCCCCACAACCTGGGGGAAGTGGTAGATGCCTTGGTGATGTTACTTGAAGATCCCACTTGTTCCATTATCGATCTGATGCAGGTGATAAAAGGCCCTGATTTCCCCACCGGCGGTCTTATTATTGGTCGCCGCGGCATTAAATCTGCTTATACTAGCGGGCGCGGGTCGATAAAGATGCGGGCCGCGGCTAAAATTGAAGAGATGAAAGGTAACCGCTACCAAATCATCATTACTCAATTGCCTTATCAAGTGAACAAAGCCCGGTTAATGGAAAAAATAGCGGATCTGGTCCGCGAGCGCAAAGTAGAAGGTATTAGGGAGTTGCGTGATGAGTCCGGGCGCGAAGGGATTCGCATTGTGGTGGAATTAAGGCGGGAAGCAAATCCACAAATTGTACTAAATCGCCTTTATCACCACAGCCAACTGGAAAGCAATTTCGGCGTTATTATGCTGGCATTGGTGGACGGGGAACCGGAAGTGTTAAATTTAAAGCAGGTATTGGAACATTATCTGGAACATCAGCGACTAGTGGTCATCCGCCGGACCCAGTATGATTTGGAAAAGGCCGAGGCCAGGGCCCACATTCTGGAGGGGTTACAGATAGCCCTGGACCATATCGATGAAATAATAGCTCTCATCAGAGGCTCGCAAGGGACCGAGGCTGAGCTTAGGGACAGCCTAATGGATAAATTCGGGCTCAGTGAAAAACAGGCCCAGGCTATTTTAGATATGCGGTTGAAACGCCTATCAGGCTTAGAACGCGATAAAATCGAAACTGAATACAAGGAACTTTTGCAGGCAATAGAATATCTGCGCTCTCTGCTAGCCAGTCCGGCCATGGTAAATCAGGTAATCGAGACCGAGTTGTTGGAGATCAAAGAAAAATATTCCGATCATCGGCGGACCCGCATCACCGATGAAGTGGGATCTTTAGAAGCAGAAGATTTGATTCCGGAAGAAAAAATTGTGGTCACTGTGACGGCAGAATGTTATGTAAAACGCCAGCCAGTGGCCACATATCGCAGCCAACGGCGCGGTGGCCGCGGTATTTTAGGCACTGGTACCAAAGAAGAGGACGGAGTAAAGCATCTGCTTACTGTGAGCAACCACGATTGGATTCTGTTCTTTACCAACCATGGGCGCGTGCACCGGATCAAAGGCTACAAAATCCCCGAAGCCGGCCGCCAAGCCAAAGGGATGCCGCTGGTGAATATAATCCCCTTGGACAGCGGAGAAGAAGCCACAGCAGTTTTAGGTGTGCGTGATTTCAACGAGGGCGGCTATTTAGTCATGGCCACCCGCCAAGGCACAGTGAAAAAAACAGCCCTGGACGAGTACGATACCACCCGACGCGGCGGTCTCCAAGCCATCACCCTGGTGGGGGACGATGAACTTATCTATGTTCGTCGAACCGATGGCAAGCGAGAACTACTTCTGGGGACCAAAAATGGCATGGCAATCCGGTTTCCGGAAAAAGACGTTCGGGCCATGGGGAGATTGGCTCAAGGGGTACATGGCATAAATCTTAATCCCGGGGATGAAGTGGTGAGCCTGGACGTGGCTTTAACCGCTGCCGATTTGCTTATAGTCTGCACTAACGGCTATGGCAAACGCACCCCGCTAGCGGATTTCCGGCCCCAGCGGCGAGCCGGCAAAGGCCTGATTGCTATTCGCACCTCGGAACGTAACGGGCCCGTGGTGGAAATGAGAGTAGTTCGGCAAGATGATGATTTAATGCTAGTAACGGCCAAGGGTGTCATCATCCGCATCGCCGCCAAAGACATCCCCCGCCAGGGGCGGGCGGCCCGAGGGGTGACCCTAATGCGCCCCGATGAAGACGACACCGTGGTGGCCCTGGCCCGGGTAATAGAATAAAAGCGCAAAAAATAAGGCCTGGCTTGGTAGCCGGGCCGCTTACATTTCCCCGCTTCCCGGACACACACAAGGCCAACAGTGGCCGGAGGGAACATCCTGCAGATGCTGGCTAATTCCAGCATTGTTCCATATACCCCCTTCTGCTACAATAAAAGAAAAGCTAGCCCCCACGGCCAGAAGGAGGAAAAAGGATGACCCGACTTGAAGATATAGTAAGTGGCATTAAACTAACGGGCCTGGTGGGCGATACTCCAGTAACAGTCATGACCACCACTTGGCATGGTAACGCGGTCTTAGAAATAACATTCCAAGATGGCCAGGGTGAACTAAAAAGCCAGCTATTATATCGCCAAGACGAGCCCAGGCTCACTGTTGTTGATCCGGGCTTGCCCTGGAGCTACACGGCTGATGCCCACCGGTTCCGGTTGGTGTCTGAAGCCTACCGGATCCAACTGGCGCATTTGTTCGATCCTTATTTAGCCATACATAAATCGGCCCTGGAGCCACTACCGCACCAAATAGCCGCTGTCTATCATGACATGCTGCCCCGTCAGCCCCTGCGCTATCTATTAGCAGATGATCCCGGCGCCGGCAAAACAATTATGACCGGCTTGCTAATCACAGAACTGTTGGCTCGGGGTGATATAAAACGCTGCCTCATTGTCGCACCGGGTAGTTTAGAACTACAGTGGCAAAACGAGCTTCAGCGCAAGTTTAATTTACAGTTTGAACTCCTTACTGACCACCGACAGCAACTGGCTCCGTCTCGGAATGTGTTGGCTGATATACCCCTCTGCTTGGCTCGACTTGATCAATTAGCCCGGAACGAAGATCTCATAGCCCAGCTAAAAACTACTCGCTGGGATCTTATAGTCTGTGACGAAGCCCATAAAATGTCGGCCACCGTTTGGGGCCGGGAAGTCAAATACACCAAGCGCTTTAAACTGGGCCGCCTGCTGTCAGCCATTAGCCGGCACTTCCTTCTTCTCACAGCCACGCCCCATAATGGCAAAGAAGAAGAGTTCCAGCTTTTCATGTCCCTCATTGACCCAGATCGGTTTTTGGCCGGATCTGGAAGAAACTATTACCCCGCCGATATAAAGGACCTTATGCGCCGTCGGCTAAAAGAAGAGCTGTTGCGATTCGATGGGACACCGCTGTTTCCGGAGCGGTTTGCTTATACCGTCAATTACGATTTGTCGGATTTGGAGGCGCAATTATACGCCGCCGTCACCGACTATGTGCGCCAAGAATTTGACCGTGCCGAACAACTAACTAAAAAACGAAAAACCAATGTGGCCTTTGCCCTGATCACCTTACAGCGCCGCCTCGCTTCTTCGCCCGAAGCCATTTATCAATCTTTAAACCGCCGCCGCCAGCGTTTACAGATGCGGCTGGCAGAAGAAGAGGCCGGCAAAAGGCTGTCTCGATATCTTGCCTCCGTTGACGCCGATTATGACGATGATGATTT
>DATERQ010000043.1:0-4101 GCA_035271345.1 bacterium
AACAGACTCTGGCCCAAGGTTGGCACCTACTGCTGCCATTGGTGGCCTTAGTGGCAATTTTAGTCCGTGGCTTTTCGCCGATGAAAGCGGTGTTTTGGACAATTATACTTACAGCAATCCTCAGCTTTCTCAAGGCTGAAACAAGGATTACCGGTCCTAAGTTGCTGGAAACGCTGGAAGAAGGGGCTCGGTCAGCGTTGGAGGTAGCGGCGGCCTGTGCCTGTGCCGGTATCGTGGTGGGTGTTGTTACCATGACTGGGCTGGGCTTAAAAATCGCCGGCCTTATTATTACCTGGTCTCGGGGGCAGCTTTACTTGGCTTTACCCCTTACCATGATGACCTCCATTTTATTGGGCATGGCTTTGCCAACCACAGCTAAATATGTAGTTCTGTCCACCTTGGCTGCACCGGCAATAGTGCGCTTGGGAGTACCGGCGATGGCGGCCCATATGTTCATCCTTTACTTTGGCGTTGTGGCTGATATCACCCCGCCGGTGGCTTTGGCTTCTTATGCTGGGGCGGGGGTTGCCGGGGCTAACGCCATGCAAACCGGCTGGACGGCGGTGCAAGTTGGTTTAGCAGCCTTCATAGTCCCATTCATGTTCGCCTACAGCCCTTCTTTGGTCCTTATCGGCGCTGGAGGAGAAATTCTGTTGGCTTTCATTACTGCTTCCATTGGTGTTGTTACTCTGGCAGCGGCCATTCAAGGCTGGATTTGGACCGCGCTTCCTATTTGGTCCCGGGCCATTTGCTTTGCCTGTGCTCTAATGTTGATCAAGCCCGGGTTTACCACTGATATTGCCGGGGCCATTGGGCTGGGAATTGTCATGCTACAGCAGCTAAATGTAAAGCGCAGGAGCCAACAAGAAGAAATTGCTGCCTAGGCAATGGATGCCGTATATGACACCCCCACTCGGGAGAGAATAGAGTGGGGGTGAAATTTATGGAAAAAAAGAGGTTGGCGCCGTCAATCCAACAATTAAAAGAAGGTATAACAAAGAAACTCAGCTTGTTCCGCCGGCGCCGAAAGGGGGGCTGGCTGGGTTTGGTTTCGGTGGGGCTGATGGTGGTGGTTACGGTGGGAGGGTTATTCTATTTGGCCACTGACTGGAGCCGCCCTGGCCCAGACGCCGATCCAAATTTCTATTGGGCTGAACCGTTAGAACCAATTATGCCGGCAGAACCACCGGCTGTGAATCCAGTGACCCCGGTCGAGCCTGTGGAACCAAAGCCAACAGCGGTTATCCAACCGCCGGCGCCTGCCCAGCCTGGGCTGGTACTGGACAGCTCAGATGGTGATCCAGGGCCAGAACCGGAAGAGGTCTTAGTTCCAGTGCTGGCATCAGATCAAGCATTTACTGATCTGATTAGTCCAGTGGAAGGCATGGTTACATCGTCATTTGGCTGGTATCAGCACCCGGTCTTTGCCGATTGGCGTTATAATCCCGGGCTGGATTTCGAGGCTGAGTTGGGAACTGAAGTGAAAGCGGTTTTATCTGGGACAGTGGCCGAAATGAAAGAAGACGGCATTTGGGGGAAAACGCTTATTATAGACCACGGAGCCCAACGAAGAAGTGTATATGGATGTTTGGGTGAAATTGAAGTAGAGCCGAAACAAGCGGTTGAACAAGGTCAAGTCATCGGTACTGTGGGAAAAACAGGCGCCAATCAGCAGCCACAACTTCACTTGGAACTTAGGCACGGGGGAACGGCCCTCGATCCGGAATCGTACCTATCGCTGAATTAAAGAAAGGACAAATGACCAGCCCCTAGGCCCCTAGCCGAAAAAGGTAGGGGCTTTTTGCTATTATTACCCGTTTTGGGTAGTGCACTTAAACCCATAATTGGGAAATTATTAGGCTAGGAGTGGTAAATATGTGGGGAAGGCAGGATTGTTAGGTGGGAGAGATTCTTCGTTCCGCCATGCTACATACCCTATGTTTTACTTCCTCCCCTTGGCCCCAGACAAGCTAGGACAGCCTGGAAGGCGGTGGGAGGGGCTACGCTTCATGCTGGATATTTCAAGAACACCAGTAAAATTACCTGGCCCAGGCAAGAAGTGGGTTTGGGGAAGAAAGGGTGATATCATGATAATTGTTGTAACAACGGGAGTGCTTATTTAAATGGTGATTACCGACCAAAATCATCGTTTTTCGGGGGTGGAAATAAACCCCAGCCGGTGCTATAATAAGCAGTAAGTATATATCCAGGAAGGATTGAGGCGTCATGGCCGACAATACCCAACCGCAAGCGACGGCAGGGATGAACCAGGTTTTAGACCGTGACCCCGCAACTATTAACATTGTTACACTGGGAGACTTTGATATTTTATGCCAGGGAAAGTCATTACTGACTTCTTATAAGCGTTCTTATCGGGTTCTGCAACTGTTGCACTACTTGATCACTTTTCGAAACCAGAACTTATTGCCGGAAGCCATCATCGATGATCTTTCACCCGACGGAGATTTTGCTGATCCCAAGGGAGTGTTAAGGACCCAGGTATTCCGGGTGCGAAAACTAATTCGGGAGCTACTGGCAAACGCCGGTTGCCAACAGGAACCATGGTTGGATCTTACCTATACCAGCGGTTACTATAGGTTAAAAGTCCATCCAGGCTGCCAATTAGATATAGATATGTTTGAAAAAAGAGCGGAAGAAGCGGGTTCATTGGCCAGCAGGAATGATCCTCTGGCAATGGATTTGTACCAACAAGCCTTAGCTTTGTACAAAGGACGATACCTGGCCAGCCCAGACTGTAGCGAGTGGCTACTTCCTTATCAGAGTCGATACCACCGCCTATATTTACGCTGTTTGTTTTGCCTATTGGAATTGCTTACTAAAGATAAAGCCTATAAAGCCATTATCGAGGTTTATGAACAAGCTGTTTTAATAGAACCGTATAATGAAAGCTTACATTTGTATTTTTTGCAGGCACTATTGGAACTGGGGGAAGCTAGAAGTGCTCTCAGCCACTATGGTTACATCACCTCCCTTTTATATCGGGAATTAGGCGTAAAACCTTCAATCCCCTTACGAGGATTGTATCGACAACTACAAAAGGCCGTACAGGATAATCACGAGACCGATCTTATTCTTATTGAACGGGAATTAATGGGTGAAGATAATCCGGCGGGAGCCTTTTGTTGTGATGCCGATCATTTTTCCCTATTGTGCCAATTGGAAAAACGAAAGCATTTAAGAACCCAGACCGCTATATTTTTGGGTGTAATCACCATTACAAATTCAGACGGGCCTTCGATCACAGAAGAAGCCCAGGCCATGATGGAACAGATAAGCCAACTGCTAACAGTGTCTTTACGCCAAGGGGATGTATTTTCCATTTGGAACGCAAACCAAGTTGAGCTATTTGCGGTGCCCTCAAAGCCAGGCCCAACAAGGGATCCCGCCCAGGCCAAAAAACTTTCCCCCAAAAAAGGCCCCAAACAAGCCCTTTTCAGGCATAAAAAAGGCCCGGGTCAAAAATCCACCCCAGCCCCAAATCTAGCCAAAAGTAAAGACAGGCAATCCTTCCTATGGTAAAATTAAAGGTAAGCACCAAAACATTACCAACTAGGAGGATGCCCGTCATGGCCATTATACCACAACAAAAGCTTTTTAGGTGGGAAGAAATTCAAACATTAGGCGATTTAGAGAGATTACGCCTTGTCCTTAGTTACATGCCCGATGAAAATCTAATGAGGAGCCTAGAAAGAAAACGCGGCAACGGCCGGGACGACTATCCCATTCGGGCCCTGTGGAACTCCCTCTTGGCCGGAATAGTATATGAACATGAGAGAATAGAACAACTTCGTCGAGAACTAGCTCGCAATGGCCAATTAAGAGCCCTATGTGGTTTTGATTCCCAAGTCCCGCCCGCCTACGTTTATAGCCGTTTTTTTAAAATACTATTCGCCCATGAGGCAATGGTCAATGACATCTTCGATAACCTGGTAAAACAGTTAAAAGAAATACTGCCGGACTTTGGCAAACGCTTGGCCATAGACAGTAAGGCCATTTCATCCTTTGCCAAACATAAGAACAAGAACCAAAAACCCGATGGCCGCCGTGATACAGATGCTGATTACGGTAAGAAAAAGTATA
>DATERQ010000044.1:0-8965 GCA_035271345.1 bacterium
ACCCTGCCCATCTCCCCCAACAACCAAAGAATAAGCCAGGCAATCCACGATGGTCGCACTGGCGTGTGTTTTAGGTTAACTGGTAATCTTTGGCTAAGGCAACAACCTTGTGAAATATGGGGCAAACAGAGAACCGTCCCCCTGTTTGTTAATCGTCCCCCTGTTTGTTTATTTGATAAACATTTTGGGCCACTTCTAAAAACCAGCCCGGGTATTCATCTGCCGGTATGCCGCCGTAATCGTCCTTTCGCTGCATAGCGTAAGGCGGGGAAGTGATGACGCAGTTGGCTTTTTCACCATCCATCAGCCTTTCCACATGGGCAAAGCTGGTGCTATCCCCGCAGAGTAGCCGGTGATTACCTAAAAGCCAGAGGTCCCCCGGTTTGGGGAGGGGCTCCTCTGGTGCTTCTTCATCAAAGTCATCTTCCACCACTTCTTCTTTAAAACCTAAAAGCTCGTCTATCTCCTCGGCATCAAAGCCGGTAATGTCTTTTAAATCATCGTCTAAGGTCTTTAGGAGTTCGCTTAATTTCGGTAGGTCCCAGTCGCCCTTGATTTTATTTAAGGCGATGTTTAAGGCCCACTTCCGTTCAGGAGCCAGATCGGCTAGGGAAACTGCCGCTTCTTTGTCTCCGCGCTCTTTTAATATTTTGAGGCGCTGGTGGCCGGAGATAAGCACATTGCCCCGCTTGTCCATCACCAGGGGCTCCACAAGATCAAATTCATCGATGGATTTCTTCAGTTTTTCGTATTCGGCGTCCCCCGGCTTTAAATCTTTGCGGGGGTTGTATTTGGCCGGGCTGATTTCATCTAAAGAAATGCGCCTTATCTCCAAAACGGCCACCTCCTTTTGCTTGGCTTAATTTTTGGAGCCAAATCCCATAAAACAGGCTATTTAAGCCCTTGACCCCCACCCTTGAATTCTGCGAATTCTTGCGCGAAGCCCCGCCGCCGCTCCCGTTTGCTCTCGTTTCCCGTGCTTTACTAGCCCCTACCCTTTTTGATCTTTATTAATAACTGTCAACATAGGATGCATGTCGCTTTTAACAGTCACTGCAATGCCATCCCCTGTACAACAGCTTCACAAATGCCTTTATTCCTGTTACAATATCTGTATCACCTTGAAAAGGAGATGATTATCTTGAGCAAAAGAACAGCCAGTATTAGCTTCCGGATAGACGCAGACATTAAAGACAGGGCAGACAAACTATTCCAGGAGATGGGGCTGAACATGACCACAGCCTTTAATGTGTTTCTGCGCCAGTCCATCAGGGAAGGCCGTATTCCTTTTGAAATCACCGTAAATATACCTAACCCGGTAACCGTTGCCGCCCTACAGGAAGCGGATCAAATTATCAGCGACCCTAATGTCAAACGCTATACCGATGTGAATGAAGCGCTACGGGAACTTAAATCGTGAGCCTTCAAGTTGTATGGACTACACAATTCAAAAAGGATTATAAAATAGCCTTAAAACGTGGCTTGGATATCGCTTTGCTGGATGATTGCATCCGCCTGCTTGCCGCCGGTCAACAACTACCAGCCAGGTTGCGTGATCACAACCTCACAGGTCAATGGAGGGGTTACCGAGAATGCCACGTTCAACCTGACTGGCTTTTGGTTTACCGGATAGAGGTTAATGACCTGGTATTGGTTTTGACCCGCACCGGAACCCACAGCGATTTGTTTTAGTAGCTATAAGCCCTGTTCTTGTTACCCCAGCGGCCTTCGCTCACCGTTTTGCTGTCATGGCACCGCTTGCAAAGCGGCTGTAGATTGCTTTCATCCCAGAACAATTCCAGAGTACCTTTGTGGGGGATGATATGATCCACCACTGTCGCCTTGGTAACCCAGTCTTGGCGCTCACACTCCGCACATAAGGGATGCTTCAAGAGCACCCGCTTCCTGAGCCTTCGCCAGCGGGCGGTTTTATAAAGTCTTTTGGAATACTCGGGCCTTTCTTCCCGGTTGTAGCACCGGTTGTATTCTTTCATGTGTTTGGGACAAAACCTGTCCTCTGTTAGCTCCGGGCAGCCGGGATGGCGACAGGGTTTTAAGGGGTTTCTTGGCACCCATCTTCACCTTCCTTTCGCCATGTTCGCAGCCGGACCAGGAGATCCGCTGATGCTTCTTCCCCTCGGGGGATGTATTGATTAAAGCCCTGTAATATTCACTCTTGACCCGTACCCCATTTAGTGGACAGTGTAAACGCATGGTAAACTGGACATCAGAAAGGGGAAAATGGTTATGGCCAAGCAGTATAGCGCAGAATTTAAGATTGAAGCGGTGAGGCGGATCGAGAAAACAAAGGAATCTGCAGCACAGGTAGCTAGGGATTTAGGGGTAAATAAGAACACCATGTATGGCTGGGTAAAGCGGTACCGTGAAAAAGGGGAGACGCTTCCCTTTCCTCGGTGTGGAAGGTTGAGCCCCGAAGATGAACAGCTAAGAAGGCTGGAGCGGGAGAACAGAGATCTTCGTGAGGAGAATGAGATCCTAAAAAGCCGGCAGACCTATGGTAGCAGAAAGATAACAGAGCAGCTGCGCCGTGATGGATTATGCGTTAACCATAAGCGTGTTGTACAACTCATGGGCCAGGCCGGCATTCGCTCCAGGTTGGCAAAAAAATATAAAGCAACAACTGACTCTAAACATGGATTGCCTGTTGCAGAAAACATACTCAATCGGGAATTTGTTGCCGACAGGCCCAACCAAAAACTGGTCAGTGCCATTACCTATTTGTGGACCGATGAGGGGTGGCTTTACATAGCTGCTTTGATGGATCTGTATGGCCAGAAGATAGTCGGCCTATCGATGGGAGAGCGAATGACCAAAGAGCTTGTAATCAATGCCTTAAATAGTTACCGGCTAAGAACCGGGCGGATCAGCGGTGTCCTGGTACACTCCGATCGGGGCAGCCAGTATTGCTCCCACGAATACCAGGCGCTTCCAAGGAATTATGGTTTCACATGCAGCATGTCCCGAAAGGGTAATTGTTGGTATAACGCCCCGATGGAGGCCTTCTGGGGCAAGATGAAATATGAATGGCTCAATTATCAGCGCTTTAAAACCCGGGATGAGGCCCGTGCAGCGGTGTTTGAGTATGTGGAGATATTTTACAACCGGGTAAGATTACATGAATCAAACGGCTATCTTACACCGGAGGAATATTATAACAGATGCCAAGCAGCAGCGGCATAAAAAACTAGGTATTTTATAAAAAACAGAGCTATCTTCTGTTTTAGCTGTCTAAGAAATGGGGTACAGCGCAATGGCCACTACTCCGATGGTGTGGACGTTGGAAATGCGCAGGTCAAAATTTCCCCAGCTTTGCTCTATGAATGGGGCTGTTTTACCGGGTTACAGACAAAGGATACTATCGTCATCACCCACCACTATGTCTCCCGGCTCCACCACCACGCCCCCGCAAGCAATGGGCCCATTGATCTCCGCCGGCCCTTCCTTGTAGGGCCGGGGGGGTAACGCCTTGGGCATAGACGGCCAAAGCCAACTCCCTAACGGTTCCCACATCCCTGATTAGGCCATCCACCACAAAGCCCGCCAGACCTGATAAAGAAACCGGCTTGGCACATTCCTACTTATCTCCTTTTAGTGTATCCGGGCAGATAGGCAAGTTGCCCAGCGTCTCCACTTCCTTAATTGCCCCAGTGTTTCCTGGCCCAAGCCAGCATTCTTTCTTCCCTGTCTTTGATCTGCTTACCGCTCCAACTTTTCTCTTGCAAAACCTCTTCGATTTGCAAAAGGTTGCCCTGCCGCCGATATATATTCTTCTTCTTTGCAAAAGATTTGGCTGCAGCCTTGGCATTGACTCCAGGAGGTAGGAGCATGAGATTGCCTAATTGGTTTACTCTCAATTCCACAGCTTCTTTGGAGCTGCCTAGTACACCTTTCCAGCCCTTTGCATCCCATTTTTGAGGGCGGATATGCTCGATAGTGGAAGCAGTGGAGCTCCTCCAAATCGCTTCCCACATGTTGTTGTTTATAGTTGCACCCGCCCGGCCAGCCAGATATTCCTCATAACGATAAAGAAAATATCTTAGTTCCCCGCCCCAACCATTGTAGCAGTCGCTATTGCGGAGGCCCTCAACCACATTATCAATGTGGTATTCTTTTTCCCTTCCCAGCCTTCTAATCTTAATAAGGACCTCCGGTACCCAGCCAGCCTGATTAAGATCGTTATAAACATGGTAGGCCAACCGGGTGTATTCGCCCACTTTTGTTCTTGCATCCTTCCTGGCCAAGCCATAGATCCTAAAAGTGACTTTTTCCCATTCCTCCAGAGCCGCCCTTTTTTGTTCCGCGGTCCATTGTTCACTAAGCATTACCGATACGGCCAGCAACCTGGCTTGTAATATTTCCGTCACCCCCGATAGGCGGTGGTCCAAGTATAGTTGCCTCAACTTTTCCGCCAGCTGCAGGATCCACCTGCTCACTTCCAAGGTGCTTGCAGGATCTTCGGTACACATTCTTCTATAATACTCCAACGATTCTTCAGTACCCAAAGGTCTGCTTAAATCGCTTATGTACCTCAATGTGGCAGAAAATCTTAATATCTCATGCCCGGGTACCTCCCGCACCCCTATAGTGTGGTAGATCTTACTCCATATTTTATTTAACTCAGGAATATGTTCTTCGGCCGCTTCCCTGCTAAGTTTTTCAAAAGCCAACCCCATTAGCATGCTCTTACATTTATCAAGCCAATCTACCTCTAAACCGCGGCTGTTCAATACTTCAAAGGTATTATAGACGGAGCCCTGGTCCCTAGTAATGTAAAATATGAAGGAAATTCTGTTTTTGATCAACCGGAGCAGGTCCAAAAGGTCTCCCCTCTTTCCCCACCCGGCCACAAACCGGCCACATTCCCGGGCAGCCTTAACCAGATTAAAATCTGCCTGGGTCCCGGGCCTTTCATCGGGCATAATACCTTTAATAAGATAGTCTCTAAAGATGTAAGATTTGTCATGGTTGGTTTGTAGCAGGATCAACCTCTTATCACCCTTGACTAACAACCTATCGATATTATCCGCTTCTGCAACCTCATCTTGTTCCCTTAATGCCTTGCTTATTTCCTTCAATAAGACAATAAGTGTAGTCAACCTTTGCTGGCCATCGACCACATCTAGGGTTCTATATTGGTCTGTTCCAACCTCGACATAATCGGGCCTTTCCAAACAAACTACCGTGGCCATAAAATGGTCGCGATCTTTCTGCGTCTTTATAATTTCACCGAGCTTTTCTATATCGGAAAACAAATCATTTCTCTGTTTTGTACCCCAGCTATAGGCCCGCTGATATTCCGGTATCTTAAACAATCTTTTTTGCAGTAAGTCATCAAGTGTTAAATATTTGGGATCAAGTGTCATAAGCAGCCCCTTCCTTGTTCCATTTCCATGCGTTTCCATGTTTCGCCACAGGGCTACAATATCCTTTATTTTATGGTGCCCATAAACCATGGTAAGACATAATTTATATATCAACTAGAGCAACACAACAACACTGCCCCCTTGTGTCCGACACTCACTGTTATCGGTGGTTAAATTATATAATTGCCGGTTTTCATCACTCATAATTAATGCCGCTGATATTTTTTTGTTACTATTGTTAAATAACGCAGATAATGCCGCACCGTAATAAAAATCCGCTGTCCTCACTATCGACATAATAGCCGCCCCTTCCCTAACAGAATATTTAAAAACAGGTACAATACAGGGGCAAAACCGACCTTTATTGGAAAGGCCTCGTGGAAGAGGGCCAAATACCTGCTTTCCCACGGGGAAAACCGAGTGTAGAATAAGGCGCGTTTCAGAGAATGAAAAACCTTTTACGCCATCAGCATCAGTCTTTCGATTCAGGCACATCGATTTCGATTATTTTCTCCTTCCGAGGTGGCAACAAAAATTGAATGGCAGAAATAACTACAGATATAACGGCCCCAATAACCCCAAAAATGTTTAATCCTACAAAAATGCCTAAAACGGATAACCCTAAATGTAGTGCAAATCTTTTGGGATACGTTTTGTAGTATTGACGGCGTAGTCTAATAATTGTACGAACAGTTTGAGCCTTAAAGGTTTGCTCTTTTACAACCTTTCGAACCGTTGCAGCCATATAAACACTACGCCCCTTATAAGCTGGTGTTCCACATTTTGGGCAAGGTGTACCATTCAACTGTTTCAATTCCATTCCGCATTTTAAACAAGTGAGGCTCAACCGATCACCTCCAAAGGCAGGTAGTAAATACATCTTACCCAGGCCCTTAGATTATCGCTACCTATCCGCTGACAACGCCCCGTGGCAGAGCGCTAAATACCTGCTTCCCCACAGGGCGGGTTGTGGTTCTACTTTAGGTTAGTCCGAGGGGAACAACCCCCGCAATAACGAATGTTTTTTGCTTCATGAAGCATTTATTCCTCATCATCTTCCTCGATATAAGTCCCATCCTCGGCTGGCACTACATCTCTAGGTATGTTTTTATTCATCGCCCTCTCAATTTTTTGCAATAACTTTTCCTTCCGATCATTGAGAAAACCTTCAAAATCATCAGCACAGAGAAACTCCGGTGTTAAAATATGGGATTTCAATATTTGATTAAATTCCTTATCACTTACCCCCGTATGTTTCTGCAACCTTCTTAGATATTTGCTTGGAGCCTGACCGCCCACAATCCGGTTTGTACGGCTAGACAAAGGTGTTTTGTTTATAATGCAGTTATAATCATCTTTTTTGATATTGTTTTTTACACACCAGGCAACCGGAAAAATATGGTGAATGTCGATGGATTCGGCAAAATATGTGCTAACATCTATCTTTGTTGCCGAGAGCCAATCCTTCGTTTCGCCATCCATAAGCAAAGCATAGATCCCCTTATAAGCTGCGCTATTTCTAGTCCTCAAGGTGTGTAACCGAGATGGGGAAAAGTTTGCATCATAAACTGTTTTGGGTTCAGGCCCATCGTTTTCAATCCAATCGATTACTTGGGGCAAATCAAGGGCAAAGCGGGTTTCATTGGCAGAACCATAAAGCTCACCAAAGACGCCGCACCAATACCATTGCATAAGTCTCTTTTTGTTCCCGGCATTATCAATTTTGTCACCCAGTGCCGCTAAAATAGTTGCTAGAGGAATCAGCTGTGTATTGTAGGGTAAATCCCGGGCAGTAAAGATGTGATTTTCAAAAAGTATTTTAGCCGCCTTGATAAAACCCTGCATGATGGGCTCCCTGTATTTTTGATAATCCTTTAGTGATAAACTAAGCATATCTTTTCGTTTACATCGGACAGCCGGTAATTCCTCGGCAGTAACAGCTTGTTTTTTAGCCCTTACTCTATTGTTATATGTAGCCAGCAAGGTCACAGCTTGTATGACGTCCGTGTTGCTAACCCGGGCTAATTGTTTGTAATTTTTAAATTCATTTTTTATCTTCTGCCAATCCTTCTTTAGCTCAAAGTCATCGGCCGCAAAGGTTGCCGTTAATAACTCAAAGATATCTAAAGGCACTCCCCCCGTATTCACCTTTTCAAAAACTTGGCAGACTGCTTCTTTGGGATTTTCTTTTTTCATGATAATCACGGGAAGCATGTATTTATTAAAACTGTTAATAATCTTGATCTCAAATTCATCCCAAAACATTGATTTTTCCCTGCTGTGTTGCCAATACTCATTAAAGCCCCTTCTCCATGTACTATAATCATCAATCATGCAAACCGGATACATAAGATTCTTATATTCAAATTCTTGTTTAGATAAATCAAGTATAATGCGTCTGCCAAAATCCTCGGTAATCTGTTTCTTGGCATCAAGGGATATAATGGCTTCTTCGAGATCATAATTTTCGTCCATGGCTTTAACCATATCAATATAGTACCAACGTTTAATTTCATAGTTTCTTTCGTTCCTAGTGGTGACTATTTCATTGGTGATAATCGTTTGGTACAGGGAGGTAATACGCTGCTGTCCGTCAAGAATCAGCAGGTCCGGTTCCACATCGTTGTCCAATTTTACCCCCTCAACTGGCTTTGCCTTAAACCTTAAATTTTCATTTCCTGTTTCTAGAAACATTACCGCACCAATGGGAAAGGACTTGGCAACACTGGCCAGGATCCCTTTAATACGCACATCATCCCAAATCCAGCCCCTTTGAAAATCGGGCAGTTGTATTTTTCCCTTATGCGCGTCTTTTAAGATTTCAAATAAACTTCTTTTGGTTGAATCAAAGGTTTCCATATCAATCACCCTCTAAAGTTATATGTTAATTGTTGGAACAGTTCTGTGGCAAAGCCTTGTTTTCCTTTTTTTAAGCCCCTTTGGGATACCGGTAGATTTCATATCTGCTCCCCCTAAGGTGACAGGCAGCACCATTTCGTGGCAATATTATAACATGTTTTGTAATAGTTAAGGCTGCTTGTCAGGATTTAGGATAAGATAGGCAGTTAGCTTCCTGCCTGGGGTAGCTGCCGCCAATAAAATAACACCGCCCCCTGGAAGGATGCTTAATTGCTTGTTTTCCCACGGGGCGGGTTGTGGTTCACCAATGGTTCAAAAGGTCAACTGCGGCACAACAGGATTGCCCCATTGGGTTAAAGAAAGGCTCCCTCGTATCCTCCACTAAAACAGTTCTTCAAAACGACTGGCTTTAACCTGCATGGCGTTTCCCCTGCCGCCGCCGATCGGTACAGTGCCAGGGCAAAATCAACCTTTATTGGGAAGGCCCCGTGGAAGAGCGCCAAATTGCCCGCTCTCCCACGGGGCGTTGTGGTTCCTATCCAACTAGCAGATTAATTTACGCTACCTCATATTCCTCCGCTCCGTTTTCACCGTCTGCATTCTGTTCCTCTCCGCTATTGCCTTCCCCACTTTCCGTATTTCCATCCCTTTCTTCGTCGTCTTCTGCATCCTCTTCTTCGTCAACTATTGCATCTGGGTCAGTTTCCTCGTAATCGTCATCA